>JACRBM010000035.1 GCA_016219275.1 Chloroflexota bacterium | reverse complement strand
TTTGATTCACACCACAACATCATCACTCACCAAGGTTACACATCACCGCCACGACTGTCCGGCATGCGCTGGCGGTATCTGCGACATTTGTGTCAGGGCGTTGCTGGCGGTAATGTGTCAGCCATGCGCTGACGGTCAGCACCTGGTCAAATAAAATTTTCATTGCGCAATCGGCATCGCCAATGCTTCAAGTTCAAAATCAAGGACGGTTTCAACTTGCTCGCGCTGAACACCGGAAAACCAATTCAAGAAATCTTCGATTGACGCGCCGTCGCGCAAATTTTCGAACAGGGCGCGCAGAGGCACGCGCGTGCCGCGAAACACCCACTCGCCGCTGACTTTATCGGGCGCACGTTCAACCGCGCGGCACGCGCGCCAATCACGCGCCACGATTGGCTTGACGCGCGTGTGTGCTTTAGATAATTGTTTCATCGGTCGTTCCTTTCAGCGCAAAATTTTTCTGCACTCATTCGGCAACAAGTATCAACCAAAGCAAGTGTCTGTCAAGCCATTGATGAGTCACACTTTTCATCCGCGAATAACGCGAATGAACACGAATAAAACGACGCGCCTGGGACAAGGGGCTCGCCGCCGTGAAATGTAATTTCCAGCGGATCCTTGTCGCCAAGCGCGCTCTGCCGCCGCACGATTGCCACGACCGTCTCTTCGCGCATGGGCGATTCGCCAACGTGCGGACCGAAACAATATGAACAATTGGCTGGGCAAGCCAGCAAAAGTACGAGCAAAAGGTGGCGTGACATCGGCATCACTCCCGATTGGACATCTTTACCAACACGACCTTGCTTTGCGTTTGACTATTTCACGGTGGTTTTGACATTCCAAACAGGCGGATTTGGATTCCACTGAAAAATTGCGTTTGACAATTCACCCGCCCTATGCTATAAACCTGTCAACAAATAAAACGTAATGATGTTGATCCGGACAAGTACCCGCAAGTCCAAAGTGTAGCGAGTCACACGCAATCGGTGCAAGTGTGATACTGGCGACAGCGGCGAATGGACCGGGGAGTCGCAATCCGAACGGCAATGCCAAGTAGGTGACGCCGGAATCGCCCCCGTTATCGCGGCAGAGGAAATTGATTTTGGAAATTGGAAACTAGAAATTGGAGGTTGGAAATTGGAGATTGGATGGAATCATCCAGAATCCAATTTCTAACATCTAACTTCCATCCTCCAACATCCAAATGCGTTTCCACAAAGTGAGACTGGCACATCCCCATCGTAATCACGGTGGGGATTTTTTGTAGGGCGTTTAATCAAACGCTCGTACTGAAATCAGTCTAATCAGGGTGGCACCACGGGCATCTCGTCGCTCGTCCCAATTCGGCGCAGTTTTTGCGTGCGAGGGGACGAGCGATTTTTATTTACGCGCGCTGACCACCGACCGCCACAATTCCGTGGTGGTTCAAAGGAGGTAGCATGTTGCCACCGTGACTGGCAGGATCAAGCATTAATCGAAAATCCAAAATCAAAAATCGAAAATTCCTTAGGAGGGAAAAATGAAAGACCAACACAAATTCCTGCTCGACGAAAGTCGTTTGCCCAAGGCGTGGTACAACATCAATGCCGATCTGCCCGTCCCGCCTGCGCCGGTATTGCATCCTGGAACGATGCAACCGGTCACGCCGGATTTTCTCGCCGTGCTCTTTCCGATGAGTCTCATCATGCAAGAGGTCAGCGCCGAACGCTACATCGAAATTCCGGAACCGGTGCGCGAGATTTACAAGCTGTGGCGACCCACGCCGCTTATTCGCGCGATTCGACTGGAGAAGGCGCTCGACACGCCCGCGCACATTTACTTCAAGTACGAAGGCGTCTCGCCGGTCGGTTCGCACAAGCCGAACACCGCGGTCGCGCAAGCGTTCTTCAACAAAGAAGCCGGCACAAAAGCGTTGACGACCGAGACCGGCGCGGGGCAGTGGGGTTCCGCGCTTGCGATGGCGTGCAACTTTTTCGGACTCGACCTCGAAGTGTACATGGTCAAGGTATCGTACCACCAAAAACCGTACCGCCGCATCATTATGGAAAATTTCGGCGCGAAGGTGTATGCCAGCCCAACCGACCGCACGAACTATGGTCGCCAACTGCTCGCCCAGGATCCGAACTCGAACGGATCGCTCGGCATCGCGATTTCCGAAGCCGTCGAAGTCGCGGCAACCTCGAACGGCGCAAAAAAATATTCGCTCGGCTCGGTGCTGGGTCACGTGTTGATGCACCAGACCGTCATCGGCTTGGAAGCACTGGAGCAGATGGAGATGGCGGGCGAGTATCCTGATGTCGTGATCGGTTGCGCGGGCGGCGGCTCGAACTTTGCCGGGTTTGCGTACCCGTTCCTCCACAAAAAATTCACCGAGAAGAAAAACGTGCGCGTGATCGCGGTCGAGCCGGCGTCGTGCCCGACGATGACGAAAGGCAAGTACACGTTCGATTACGGCGACAGCGCGGCGATGGCGCCGATCGTCAAGATGTACACGCTCGGTCACACGTTCATGCCGCCGGGAATTCACGCGGGTGGTTTGCGTTATCATGGCATGGCGGCGAGCATCAGCGCGCTCGTGAATCACGGCGACATTGAAGCGCGCGCGGTCAAGCAACTTGCGACGTTTGACGCGGCAATGCAGTTCTCGCGCGCCGAGGGCATCATCCCCGCGCCCGAATCCGCGCACGCGATTCGCGTCGCGATTGACGAGGCGCTCGAAGCGAAAAAAGCCGGGCAGAAAAAAGTGATCGCGTTCAACTTGTCCGGGCACGGTCACTTTGACATGACCGCGTACGAACAATACCTGCAAGGCAAACTCGAAGATTTCGAATATCCCTCCGCATTGGTGGACGAGGCGATGAAACATTTGCCGCAAGTCCCGGCGATGGGATAGAACATTTGTAGGGGCGGGGTGACCCCGCCCCTACAGAAGATAGATATGTCCGATACTGAACCTACGGATTCCTCGCGCATGGTCGTGACGGAAGACGCGGCTTCCTCCGATGGCAGCGTCGCGGTCATCCAGTCCGAACGGCGCGTCCGCCGCGCGCGGGCGCACGACGCGAAACATGCGCGCGACATCAGCGACATCAATCTGAAAATCGTATCGCTCGACGAGGTGATCGTCCACGAAGGCATTGACCCGCTGCGCGTCGAGCGGCTCGTCGCGTCGCTGCAGCGCGATGGCGTGTTGCGTAGTCCGCCCATCGTGACGCGCGCGAGCGATTACGGTCGCACGCGTTATATCGTGCTCGACGGTGCGACGCGCACGTCGGCTTTGCGCGCGCTCGGTTATCGCGATGTGCTGGTGCAGGTCGTCGAGTACACGTCCGGCAACGTCACGCTTCACTCGTGGTATCATCTGCTCGAAGGCATCAAGTCGGTCGAGTTTCTCACGCAGGTACGCGAGTTGCCGGTGCGCGTGATCTTGATGCACCAGTACGACGCGCTCGAAGCGATGGACGAACGCGCGTTGATTTGCGTCATCGGCTTGCACGACCGCACGGTGTGGGGCGTGCAAACGGACGGCGACCTCAACGCGCAAAACGCGATGCTCAATCGCGTGGTGGATTTGTATCGCGGCAAAGCCCAGGTGCATCGCGTCACGACAACGCACTTGGACACCTTGTTTCGCGAACATCCGCAACTTGCCGCGCTCGTCGTCTTTCCGGATTACGCGCCGTCCGAGGTGACGCGGCTCGCCATGAGCGGCAATTTGATTCCGATGGGCATCACGCGCCATTTGATCGGCGGACGCGCGCTCGGCGTGAATTTCGATCTGCAGATTCTCGCGGCAGAGATGTCGCTCGAAGAAAAAAACAAAAGATTGGAAGAGTGGCTGATGAGCCGCGTCCGCGAACGCAAAGTGCGTTACTACGGCGAGCCGGTTTTCCTGTTTGAAGATTGATTCCATTTAGCCACGCTAAAGGGCGTGGCTAAAAAGCGCCCAAAGGAGCGCATGAACCACTTGAAACTGAATCCGAATCTGCTGACGGTTCCCCTCTACATTGGTGGCAAGCCAATCGAACAAGTGCAGCAAGAGTATGGTCTTGCCGAGGTCGTCAAACTCGCGTCGAACGAAAGCCCGCTCGGTCCCTCACCGCGCGCGCTGTCCGCGCTGCAAGCCGCGTTGACCGACGCGCATCGTTACCCCGGCGTCGCCGAAAAACAATTGCGCGCGAAACTCGCCGCGTACCACAACGCGCGCGACGCCGCGCAATTCACCGACGCGAATTTCCTCGTCGGCAATGGGTTGAGCGATGTGCTGCGAATGATCACGAGCGGATTTATTTTTGACGGCGGCGCATCGGTCGTATGCAACGCGACGTTTCCACTTTACAAAATTTACACGATCCAGTTCGGCGGGCAGGTCATCGCGATCCCACACAAAAATTATCGGTACGATTTGAACGCGATGGCGGACGCGATCACACCAAACACACGCTTGGTGTTTGTCACCAATCCGAACAATCCCACCGGCACATTGCTCACACGCGACGAGGTGGACGCGTTTATGAAACGCGTCCCGCCATCGGTCGTCGTCGTGTTCGACGAAGCGTACCACGATTTCGTGGACGACCCGGCGTACTCGAACGCGGTCGAGTACGTCAAGCAGGGTTACGAAAATGCGCTCGTGCTGTACTCGTTCTCGAAAACGTACGGCTTGGCGAATTTGCGTTTGGGTTACGCGCTTGGCGCGGCGTCCACCATCGAGTATCTCGCGCACGGCTTGTTGCCATTCAACACCAGCGACGCCGTTTTGCGCGCCGGCATCGCCGCGCTCGACGACCGCGAGTACCTCGACCGCATCCGCGCGTTGCTCGCGCGCGAAAAACCATTTTTGTACGACGGCTTGGCGCAACTCGATTTGGAATTTATTCCGACGCAAGCGAATTTTATTTTGCTTCCCCGTTTGCCGCGTGATGCCAAAACCATGGATAACGAAATGCTCAAGCGCGGCGTCATCATTCGACCGATGGGCGGATTCGGTCTGCCCGATGCCCTGCGCGTGACCATCGGCACGCGCGAAGAGAACGTCAAGTTTTTGCACGCGCTCCGCGACGTGCTGAAACAATAATTATCACACTGGAGGAGAGAGATGAGACGCACTCTGTTCGTTCTGATTGCCGCGCTGGTCGTTAGTGTCATGCTAATCGGCTGCGCGGCGCAACCCACCGCCGCGCCTGCGCCCACCGTTGCGCCCCAAGCCGCGCGCGCGATCAAGGTCGGCATCGTGGACACGTACAGCGGTCCGCCGGCGGCGTACGGCAACGACGCGCTCAATGGTTTCAAGCTGGCACTCGCCGAAATCAACAAGGAGGGCGTGCTGGGAGCCAAGATCGAATTCGTCACGCGCGATGACAAGTTCGCGCCCGACACCGGCTTGAGCATGGCGAAGGAATTGGTCTTGCAAGAAAAGGTGGACATTCTCGCTGGCACAGTCAACAGCGCGGCATCGCTCGCGATTTCCGCGTACGCGCTCGAAAATAAAGTTCCGTTCATCGTGTGGACAGCCAAGAGCGACAAGGTCACTGGCGAAAAGGGACATCGCTATGCGTTCATGACGAGCGAGAACGCGGTGATGGCGGGTTTTGCCGGCGCACAGGCGCTTGCGAAAAAACCGTACACTAAATTCTGGATCGCCGGTGAGGATTACGAGTACGGTCACTCGATTGCCGACGCGACCTGGAACAGTTTGAAGAAGATCAAACCCGAAGTGCAATTGATGGGACAGACGTGGTGGAAGACCGGCGAGCCGGATCTCGTGCCGTACCTGACCCAGGTTTCTTCGGCGAAACCGGACATGGTGATCTTTGCGACCGGCGGTTCGGGCATGACGAATGTTCTTAAGGTGGCGAAATCCACCGGCTTTTCGGACAAGATTCCGATGTGGATTCACACCGCGATCGATTACGGCGTGCTCAAGCCGCTCGGCGCGAATGGACCCGAAGGCGTGTTCGGCACGATGGATTATTTTTTCTATTATCCCGATACTCCGGCGAATAAAGCGTTCGTCAAGGCGTATCAGGACGCGTACAATAACGCGTATCCCAGCTTTGCGTCGTTCCACGCGTACACGACAGCCAAGTTGATCGCGGCGGCGTACAAAAAAGCCGGCGCGCTCGACAAGGAAAAATTCATCGACGCGATGGAAGGATTGCAGATTGACACGCCCGTCGGTCAAGTGGAAATGCGCGCGTGCGATCATCAACTCGTCCTGCCGATCTTTTTCGGCGTGACGAAGAAAGAAGCACAAAACGAGTTCCTCACTGCAACTGACATTATCGCGGTCGCCGGCAAAGACGTGATGCCCGCGTGCGCGGACATTCAAAAATTGCGCGGCAAGTAAGCGCTGGATTTGTCATTGCGAGACCCGAAGGGGCGAAGCAATCTACCCCTCCCAACCCTCCCCTTGCAAAGGGGAGGGCGCGGGTGGGGTTGGAGATTGCTTCGTCGCGGCAGTGCGGCTCCTCGCAATAACAATTCAATTGGGTTGTGGTGGATGGAATTTTTACAGCAGATCACATTCGACGCCTTCCTCAGTCAATTGCTCGTCGGTCTTTCCCGCGCGATGATTTTATTTATCGTCTCGGCGGGATTGAGTTTTATCCTCGGCGTGTTGCGCGTGCCGAACGTCGCGCACGGCTCGCTCTACATGATCGGCGCGTTCGCGGCGTACAGCATCACGAACGCGTTCGGATCGAACCCCGCCGGCTTTTGGGTCGCACTCGTCGTCGCGCCGCTAATTGTCGCGCTCGTCGGGCTTGTGTTCGAGCGCGTGTTGCTTTCGCATCTCTATCAACGCGAGCACTTGATGCTGATTCTGTTCACGTTCGCGACGATGTTGATTCTGAATGATCTCGTCAAGATGGTGTGGGGCGCAGAGTATCGTTCGGTCAACGCGCCCGCCGTGCTGGCTGGGTCTGTGGACGTGTTCGGGGTGAGTGTTCCGCGTTACAACGCGTTTCTCCTCGTGATCGGTCCGCTCGTCGCGCTGGGGATGTGGTTGTTCACCGCGAAAACGAAAATCGGCAAGATCGCGCGCGCGGCGGCGGTGGATCGCGAAATGGTCGGCGTGCTCGGCATCAACGTTAGTTGGATTTTCGCGATTGCGTTCATGATCGGTTGCGTGCTCGCCGGGCTGGGCGGCGCGCTCGTCGCGCCAACGCTGAGTCTCACGCTGGGCATGGATCACACGATCATCATCGAAGCGTTTCTCATCGTGACGATTGGCGGGCTGGGCAACATCTGGGGCGCGCTCATCGGCGCGTTGTTGTTCGGCGTGACGCAATCGCTTGGCTTGCTCGTCCTGCCGCAATTCGCAGTCGTGTTTCCGTACGCGGCGGTCGTCATCGTTCTGCTTTTGCGACCGACCGGATTGTTGAAATCGGTTTGGTAATTTTACAAAGGATGAAGAATGAGGGATGAAGGATGAAAGTAAAAGCTGAAAAATTCATCCTTCATCCTTCCGCCTTCATCCTTCGCAGGGTTATCCTCATGTTCACTGACATCATCGAAACGCGCTGGCTCGTCGTCGCGCTCGGCGTGTTGGCAAGCTTGCTTGGCGCGCCATTTATCGCGCCGGAATTTTACACGTACGTCCTCACGCTCATTTTCGTCACCGCAATTCTCGCGATGAGTCTCAACCTCGTTCTGGGTTACGGCGGCATTTATCAATTTCATCACGCCGCGTTTTACGGCGTCGGCGCGTACGCGGCGGCGCTCGGCATTACAAAAATGGGGATGCCCGTCTGGCTTGCGTTCATCCTCGCGCCGCTCATCGCCGCGTTCGCCGGACTCGTCATCGGTTGGTTTTGCATTCGCCTTACGCGCCTCTATTTTGGCATGTTGCAAATCTCGCTCGGCTCGCTGATCTGGGTCATCGTGTTGCGGTGGTCGGCGTTCACGAGCGGCGATGATGGCATTCACGGCATCCCCTTGCCTGCGCCGCTCGAAACGATCAACGGCGCATATTTTCTCAATCTGGCAATCGCCCTGGGATGCCTGGTCGCGATGTACTTCGTCATTCGTTCGCCGTTCGGCGCGACGTTGCAAGCGATTCGCGACAATGCCGCGCGCTGTGAAGCGGTCGGCATCAACGTCCGCAATCATCAACTTGCCGCGATTGTGATTGCCGCGTTCTTCGGCGGCATTGCCGGCGTCATGTTCGTCGTGCTCGAACGTTCGGTGTTCCCCGGCATGTTGTTCTGGTCGTTCTCGCTCGATGTCTTTGTGATGTGCTTGCTCGGCGGGTGGTTCACGTTCGCCGGACCGATGGTTGGCGCGGCGCTCGTCATTCTGCTCCGCACGTTTGCGAGTCGTTACACCGAATACTGGACGTTGCTCCTGGGTGTGATCTTGATTTTGCTCATTTTCTTTTTGCCCGAAGGCATCATGGGCTTTGTCTCGGCGCGATTTAAACCGCGCGAACCGGACGGAGGCGCGGCATGATGCTCCAGGTTGAAAACCTCCGCAAATCGTTCGACAAATTTCAAGCGGTGAATGACGCGAACCTTTGCGTTGACGAAGGCGCGCTCGTCGCGGTGATCGGTCCGAACGGCGCGGGCAAGACGACGCTGTTCAAACTCATCACGGGGCAAATCAAGCCCGATGCCGGGCGCGTACTATTTCGCGGCGAAAACCTGGCTGGTCTCGCGCCGCACACGATCAATCGGCGCGGCATCGCGATGGCGTTTCAGATCGCGAATATTTTTCCGCGTCTCACCGTGTTCGAGAATGTCCAGGTTGCGGTACTCGCGCAGAAAAAACAGAGCGGCAATTTGTTTCGCCCCGCGCGCAACCTGCTCGTCCAAGAGACGAACGCGATTCTCGACAATACTGGACTCTACACGCAAGCGCGACGACTCGCGGCGGCGCTCTCGCACGGCGACCAAAAAATTCTCGAAATCGCGATTGCATTGGGAAGCGAACCCAGGTTACTGATTCTCGACGAGCCGACCGCCGGCATGTCGCCGGAAGAAACACACGCGACGATGGAGTTGATCAAACGACTCGCGCAAACGCACGGCATCACGATTTTGTTTTGCGAGCACGATATGCAAGTCGTGTTCTCGGTCGCGACGAGCATCATGGTGATGCGCCAGGGGCAGACGATCATTCAGGACCAGCCGGAAATCGTGCGCCAGAACGCGGTCGTGCAAGAGGCGTACCTGGGAGGCGCGCGTGCTTAAGGTCGAGGGCATTCACACCTACTATGGCTTGAGCCACATTTTGTTCGGCGTGTCGCTCGAGGTCGCGCGCGGGCAAGCGGTCTGCTTACTGGGTCGCAACGGCGCAGGCAAGACGACGACACTAAAAAGCATTGTCGGGTTGACGCCGCCGCGCGCGGGCAGAGTGATTTTCAAAGATCAGGTCGTCAATGGACGCGAATCGTATCAGCTGGCGCGGCTCGGCATCGCCTACGTGCCGGACGACCGGCGCATCTTTGCGGATTTGACCGTGCGCGAAAATCTCGACATAGCCGCGCGCGGGCGCGGCTGGGATCTCGCGCGCGTGTACGAATTGTTTCCGCAATTGAAAGCGATGGAGACGCGGCGCGGCGGCTATCTCAGCGGCGGCGAACAAAAAATGCTCGCGATCAGCCGTGCGTTGATGGGCAATCCGGATTTTCTCTTGCTCGACGAGCCGATGGAAGGACTCGCGCCGGTGATGGTGCAAACGCTCGAAGACCGCATCAAGCAACTCAAGCAAACTGGGTTGACCGTGCTCATCGCGGAACAAAACATCGCGTCCGCGCTCGCGTTGAGCGACCGCGTCTACGTGATTGACGATGGGCACATTCGCTTCCACGGCACGGTCGAGGAATTCAATCGGAACGAAGAGATTCGGAAAAAGTATTTGCAGGTGTAGCCATACACGACGGAGAACACTTGTCATGTCAGACACCGAAATAGATCAGAGTGTTCACATTGAAGACGTGCGCGCAGATACGGTGCTCGCGCTGTCCAACGATCTGCAATACGCGATCCGAATTCCTGCCGCGACCAAACGCGCGGCGGCGCGCGCGTTGCGCGAAAAAAGCAAGCACCCACTTTCTCAAAAACGAATTGCGTTGCGAATGTTCGCAGCCGCAGTGTATCTACTTCTCTGCAATCGAATTGCAAAGATCAAGTACGTTGTGATTGATGCCGAATATCTCGGACACGAAGGCGAAATCAAAGGGATGATTCTGGCGTACTGGCACCGCGAAGGTGTCCGTGTTTCTTCCAGGCAAATTACCTTTGGGCACATCGGAAAGAAATCACGCGCGCACGATTTGGCAATTCGAACTTGGCGCGGGGAATTCAAAGAAAACAAACGGATCACTGAAATGGAGTTTCTCGCCGTTTTGCAATAAAAAAGACCGGGGGGGCGCTTTCAGCGCTCTATAGCTTGCGTTCGTCAAGGTTCTGAACCCAGAGTCCGACAAGCCACCCGATCAACCGCATAGTAGCAGAATTGGCGCGGTTTGTCAAACACGATTTCGACAATTCGACAACCGTCAATCTTGATTGACGGAAAAGCGCGAATACAGTAGAATCGCGATCAGAAGGCGAGGTGAGCGATGGCAGTAACAATAACCGATCTGAAGCAAATGCAACGCGACATTGAGACGCTCAAGAAAAAAGTGGCGCAACTTGAACGGCGCGGGAATGGCAAACGACATCCGCTAGAAAAACGCCAGCCCGGCGCGCTGCGCTCGCGCGCGGCAGACGAAAACACGTTGGTAGATAAAGTCTTGCAACGCGCGGGGTTGCTGGCAGAATTGACGCCGGAAGAAAAAGCGATGGCGGCAGAATGGCGCGCGTTGCCGGAAGCAGAAAAACAACGCATCCGCGATACACTCCGGAACCTCAAATTGGAAAAACCACTTTCGCAAATCATCATTGAAAATCGCTGAGGCAAATCATGGCTATTTACTACTTCGATGCCAGTGCCATCGTCAAACGCTACGTTCGCGAGCCGGAGAGTATTTGGACGCGACCGATAGGCGATGCGCGCGATGAAAGCGGGAGCAAGTTGAACCGTGTGGTGATTGCAGACATTAGCCGGGTCGAAGTCGCCGCGGCATTTGCGATTTCGTTAGACGCGAAACGATCACACCCACTCTGGGGAAACGCGCCTACGTGCAGTTTGCAAATGAGATTGACGAGGATTACCGCGCCGTTCGTTTGACCGCGGATATTCTACGGAATGCCGCCGAACTGACCCAGAGTCATCCTTTGAAGGCATACGACGCGATTCAATTATCTGCCGCGTTGGCATTTGAAAAATCTCTGCGCGACATTGATTTGTCTGTGATTTTTGTGAGCGGCGACGAGAAACTTGTCCAAGCCGCGCGCGTCCAAGGGCTTGCCGTCGAGAATCCATTCGATCACGCGGATTTGGATTAGAGCAGATTCTTGACACCTTTAGGGCAGACCTGTCAGGTTTTTAGAAACCTGACAGGTCTTGATGCAACACCATGGATTCGCTCCAGACTTTTTGCATCACGTTTCAGGAGGACACGATGAAGCGCTACCTCTTTTCCTGTTTTGCTTACATCGCGATTGCGGTATTCGTTTTTCTCCCCGCCTGTTCCTCCGCACCCGCGCCAACCTCGACGCCCGCGCCAACACTTGCTCCCACACTCGCGCCGACTGCAACTGCAACACTCGCCCCCACCGCCACGCTCACCGCGATTCCTACTCCGACTTTAACACCGACGATCACGCCAACTCCCGCACCCGATACAACCGCCGCGCTTGCGTTAGCCCGCGCGCAGATCAAAGGATTCAACGAAAAAGATTTCACGGTGCGCGCGGGCTGGCTTGCAGATAAACGCGTGCTTGTTGTGATTCAATCGAAAACATCACCCGATGCGTGGGTGCTTGTGCCCGGCGCGAAAGAGTTGTCCCAGGTTTCCACCTCCGCAGGACCTAATCGCGAATTTCCCCTGACCCGTTTTGACGTTCAAAACGGACGACTTGTGGGATACTCTTCGATAATGGGGATAATCGACAAGCCAGGACAAGCGGCTCACTACGGGCAGATCGGAGAGCAATCTTGGTATTTCGTCAACTGGGGCGGCAAAGACCAGTGGCTGACCGTTTCGCCAATAAACGAAGACATCAAAACCGCCGATGCAGCAGGACTTTTGGATGCCCTCAGACGAATGGACCCAAAATCCCGCGGCGAGCCGATTGCCATCCCCGCCTACATTGAACAGTTTCGTCCCGCGAAAGAGCCCTATGTCTATCCCGACGCGGCTAAACTTTTGGAAACGGCGTTGTCATCCTCTGAAGTGGCGCAGATTGTCAACCATGTTGGTTTACCAAACCTAACCCACATGCTGGCTGGCGTTACCATCCGTGACCTTGGACCATGCTTGGAAAATAAAAACTGGGTGGGTTATCAGCTAGAACAAGCCCCTGATGGAAAAGGGTATATTTTGGTTCTTAATGTCAACGCCGTTTGGCCCAGGGAAGGGAAGAATTGGGGAGGCGGAAGTAATGTTTATTCCGACGGGGGTTTCTTCCCAGCATCAAAGGGTTTCTTTCTCGCGACCATAATAATGGCGGATAGAGAAGCAGGATTGTTAGCTAATGGCCTTGATCCGAGAAAAAATTCAACCGCCGAAGCGGCAATGAGAAAAGCGTCAGTAGATTTTTATGCCAAAACAATGACCCGTCCAGAATTTGCGAGAATACTGGAAAACTTCGCGTGGCAGAATAATCCCGAGTATGTGAATGCTATCGGGGGAACTATGCCTGGGCAGCCGGCGGTTAAGTACCGAGATAGGCTGCGCTATTTGGATGAGAAAGATAAAAAGTAGTAGATGGGTTGCCTCCAAAAGTTTCTCCTTGATTTTTATCCGCCAGGTCTTCTATAGTTAAAGTAGGGTGAGGAAAGCAGCTGTATTACTTCTGTCAGTTTTTCTTCTGGTTGGTTGGTTGTCAGCCCGATCCGTCTCTGCGGAGTATTGTATGGAGGGTGGTCCTTGTTACGATGATCGTGGCGGCGGTGGCGGAGGCGGGGGAGGTGGTGGATGGGAATGCCAGTCCTGTGATGGAGGAAGTCATACTGAAACCGACAATCCCAGTACGGGCGATACCTCCGTCCCCCCCGATGTTCTAAATTTGGCTGATTTAGCGGAGAAGTATGGAGGCAGTTTTAGCAGTGGTGGTACCACGGTGACGAGGACTGGCTCGGGGTCGGATTACACGGTGACGATTACGGGACCCGACGGGGTGACGACGGTTTACGAAGTCAAAGGAGTTTCTGGCGGCGGGGGAAATGGGTCTGATCCTGACCCCAGCGATGGTTGCACCCCATCAAGTTCTGGGTGCGCGGACTGTGCTTGTGGAGCTACTGGAAGTTGTCCCATGAATTGCTCCAACAACTGCGGCGATAGATGGGAGCAAACTAAAACCTGTTGTCCTGCGGCGGTGCCACCTGCCAAACCAACCCATCCCGATCCTGCCGATGGGGCATCCGACGTGCCTGGGGGATTGAACATTACTTTTTCCGTAGACCCAGTAACCAGTTGGGGAAAAAACAGCCGTTGCCTGGCTGATTACAGAACCCTAACTTTTTACGGTAGCAGCGATAAAAATAAAGTTCTTAACCTTGACCCCGCGATTTACACGGAGTCCCATTATTCTTTAGGTGGAGTTGATCCCGATCCTGTCTTTCTTGTCACTGCGGCAGAATACGACCAAACCTATTATTGGCGCGTAGTGGCTTGCAATGGGAGCGCAAACTGCACTGCCAGCGGGTACGATAGCTACGATGCTGGCAACGATGGTGTTTGGCAGGTTACTACTCGTTCTCTCCCAGGTTGGTGGCAGTCGCAGTTGGGGGATGTGTTTGGGCATTTGAGCACATGCCTCTTGACAGCACTTGATTAACTACGCTATAATCAAAAACACGGAAGCACACTTTGGAGCGCACCGATGTCGCCACCCATTCTCAATTTCGAGTGGAACTCAGACAAAGCCGTCACCACATTCGCCGATGAATTCGCCTTCGTTTTTGACGATATGGAACACTCGGAAGATGAACCACGTGAAATCCTGATCGGTTATTCGGAGCGCAATCGTTTATTGTTGGTTGCCTTTGTTCCCCGCGCGGACGATCTCATTCGGGTGGTTAGCGCGCGCAAAGCAAATGCCCAGGAGCATCAAGTCTATGAAAAAAAACGCGCTTCTAAAATCAATGCGCACGCCCCGCGCATTGCCAAGTTGGACGATTATGAATTGAAACCGCACTATGACCTTGATTATCGCAATGCGCGCCCTAATCCATTCGCCAAGCGTGTCCGCATTTCTCACGGCGGCATGCGCCCCGGCGCAGGACGCAAATCCACCGAGGAGAAATTCGGTGAGCCAGTCGAAAGACACTCGGTTACTTTGCTCAAGTCGCATGCCGAGTTTTTACGTTCGCTTGATACGAATCTTTCAACGGCGATTCGCAAACTCATTGGACGCCGCGCATAATTCCACCTTGAACAGTAAACCCCTCCCGCGAGTGCGGGAGGGGTTTACTGTTGGTTAGCTTGCCGCGCGAGCTTGGTGTCCTTCACCAAATCGTCTTGACGGCGGCAGAACGAATCATGTGATCTTTGGTCACGAAAGATGTGTGTATCGGCGACGACTGTGCTCATAGTTCAATATCTCGCGGAAAATTTTTCCACTTAAACAAAAATGTCCGTGTCCTGCGAACAGCTCACTCGTGCCAAAGTCCTATTGGCAAAACGCGCGATGCAACTCATAATCTCGTACAGATAAGCAAGCCGGGGACCGTGGATCAAGTGCGGCTGGAAATTGAACAACGGCAGCTGCAAAACTAGTACAGCTCGGCATAAATCCTTCGGTAGTTTCTAAACGGTGAATACACGGACGTTCAATGAACTCAAATTGGACATCCTGACAATACCGTGGCATATTTTATGACAGCGCGCGAGCGACTCCCACTCGAGTTGAATC
>JACRBM010000034.1 GCA_016219275.1 Chloroflexota bacterium | reverse complement strand
TTTGATTCACACCACAACATCATCACTCACCAAGGTTACACATCACCGCCACGACTGTCCGGCATGCGCTGGCGGTATCTGCGACATTTGTGTCAGGGCGTTGCTGGCGGTAATGTGTCAGCCATGCGCTGACGGTCAGCAGGTAATCAAGCGCGGGTAATCTGTTCCCGTATCCACCTGCCAAATCGTTCGAACAATCAGCGCACGACCACTGGGTGTTTGCAACGCAGCTCGAATTTCGTAGCGCGTTCCATACTCAGACTGACGAACAGAATCCGCATCAGTTCCCAAATGACACAAACGAATATCGCTTTCAAGTTGACGCCAATTCACTGGGTTGTAACCAAACTCGATCAGCAAGCGCGCTTTGGTCCCGCCGCGTTTGTGTTTAGCGTTTAAAATGTAATCGAAAAGTTTGTCTGGAGCAATGACCGCGTGTTCGCGGTTGGGGAGTTTCATCTTTTGCCTTTTGACTTGTCACTTGCCGCGCAACTTGCCCACCACATCCGCCACCACATCTACCGCGCGCGCGACATCTTCATCCGTATTGTCGCGTCCCAGCGTCAAACGCAACGCGCCGCGCGCGGCATCCGCCGCGTACCCCATCGCCGCGAGGACGTGCGACGGTTCGAGCGCGCCGGCTGTGCACGCACTGCCGGTCGAAGCCGCGATGCCGGCAAGATCGAGACCCAGCACCATTTCGTCGCCAATCACGCCGGGAATGACGAAACTCGCGTGACCCGGCAAACGATTCCTGGGATCGCCGGTCAGTTCTGCGCCGGCGACGCGTTCCAGAATTCCTTCAACCAATTTCTCGCGCAGTGCCATCAAGCACGCGTTTTCATTCTCGCGTTCACCTTGAGCAATTCTCAACGCGGTCGCCATGCCGACAAGGTACGGAATGTTTTCGGTTCCCGCGCGACGACTGCGCTCGTGGCTGCCGCCGGTTTGCGTTGGCAAGAGCGGCGTGCCCGCGCGCACGTACAACGCGCCGACGCCTTTCGGTCCGTGAAATTTGTGCGCGCCGAGCGACATTAAATCCACACCCAGTTTGTTCACATCAAGGTCGAGATAACCGCCCGCCTGCACCGCGTCGGTGTGAAAAACGATTTTCTTTTCACGTGCAATTTTAGAAATCTCGGCGAGCGGTTCAATCGTGCCGACCTCGTTGTTCGCGTACATCACGCTGATCAAGATCGTGTTCGGCTTGATCGCGCGCGCGATGTCGTCCGGGTTCACGACGCCTTGCCGATTGACCGGTACGCGTGTGACCTCGCACCCGAATTCTTTTTCGAGTTGCGCCGCCGTGTTCAAAATCGCGTGGTGCTCGATCGGCGTTGTGATGACGTGCGCTTGCGCGCCTTTCGCGCGCAACGCGAATGCGACGCCGCGCAACGCGAGATTATCCGCTTCGGAGCCGCCCGACGTGAAAACGATCTCGTTCGGATGCGCGTGCAGAATCTCGGCAATCGTCCGGCGCGATTCATCGAGCGCGCCCAGCGCGGCTTGCCCCCAACGATGCAGACTCGACGCATTGCCGAACTTCTCGGTGAAATAGGGAAGCATCGCTTCGACAACGCGCGGATCAACCGGCGTCGTTGCAGAGTGATCGAGATAAATTGGGTGTGGGTTATTGGTAATTGGTAATTGGTTATTTGTCATTTGTTCACTCGCCATTTGCTCAACGTGACAAGATTCTAGCACAGCGGCAAACCGCTGTCAAAAGGATTTCACGGTTTGAATAACGCCTTCAACGCCGGCACAAAAATCAACGCGCCCACACCAACAAAGACCATGCCAAACAATACAACCATGAACGTGCCTTCGCGGAATGCCAGCACCGCCACGACCGCGCCGACGACGATGAACACGCCGCTAAACGCGACGCGCGCAACTTGCGGTGAGCGAAACGATTCGAGAAACGCTTCCGGGAAAAACACAACACTGAAAATTGCCGCGACAAACACCACCATCTCGACTGCGACCAGGTACGGCATTCCCGCATCCATGAACGTGGATGCGCCAATCACCATCGGCAAGCCACCCGCCGCCGCACCCCACACAAGTCGCGGGAATTCGCTCCACGATCCACCGCGACGCACTTGGCGCAAGTACAACCCGACCACAACGCCGCCGACAAGATGAAAGATGCAAATGAAACCAAGGAAGATCAACGCGGATTGTAAACTCATTTGTCCCTCCTTTTATGCGCGGTCACGACGAGCACCGCGCTCGCCTCATCTTGAACCGTTTCCAGTTGTGGCTCGAATCCGACCTGCTTGAGCACATCGAGCACCGCGTTCACGGACGACGGCGCGCTGACCGCGTTGAGCGCGGCATCGAGCGCGCGATCCCAGGCATCGCGCGGCAATAAGCGTCCGCCGTCTACCCAGATCAAGCGTCCATCGTCGTCGAGCACGCGGTACATTTCCGCGAGCGCGACCGGATCGTACGCAAAGCCCGGCGGAAACGTCATCACGAGCGAATCGAACGACGCGCGCGCGAACGGCAACGCTTCGGCGCGCGCGCGAATCAATCGCGATGGTAAACGCACGCGATTTAACTTGCCGCGCGTGATGCGGAGCATCGCGGGCGAGAGGTCTACACCGATGGGCGAATATCCCGCCGCGAGCAGATCGAGCGTCAAGTTGCCGGCGCCGCACGGCAATTCGAGGACGCGCGCGCCGGCGATGCGCGGAATCGCCGCGCGCGTCCAATCGCGCCAATGCCCGCGCGATACGAGCGCGCTGACGACATCGTACGTGAATGCAAACGGATTGTAGAACAACTGAAACGCAAATCGAAGGAACGCGCGCCACGCGCGGTGAAAAATCATCGTTGATAAATGACCATTGAAAAATGACGGGTGAAAAACAAGCGACGCATTAACTCAACACGCGACACGCGTCGTAAGTCACTTGCGACGCGGAGTCGGAGTAGGTTCGCAGTGCTGTTCGTACCACGACAGCGCGCCTTGCACGGCTTGGTCTTGCGAATTGATACTCAATGCCTTGTCAACCCACTGCTTGCCCTTGCCGCAATCCTTAAGGTTGACGTACGCAATGCCGAGTTTGTAATAATACTCCAATCGCGAACCTCCGAGCGCAATCGCTTTTTCGAGCGTCGTCACCGTGCTTTGCCAATCCTGTTGCAAGAAATAAACGTGACCCAGGTGACCTTGGGGCACTTCGTAATTCGGATCCACTTCGATGGCTTTTTTCAACTGCGCGATCGCGCGCGCCTGATCGCCGGAGAGCGAGTAAGTCCAACCCAGTTCGTCGTACACCGTCGGGTCTTTGGGCGCGATTTTCAACGCTTGTTGCAACGTCGCAATCGAATCCTTGAAATTGTTGACGATGCGATAGTTGCGCGCGAGACTAATGTAGAGATAGCCGAGTTTGGGACGCAGTTGAATCGCGCGTTGATACGCGGGGATCGCATCGCGATAACGTCCGCGTGCCTCCTGCGCGTAACCCAGGTTGCGATGCGCGTCCGCGTTGTTGTCGTCCAATTGCACCGCTTTTTGCGCGGCAGGCAACGCGCGGTCGGGACGATTCAGGTCGGCGTACACTTCGGCGACAACCGCCCACCCGGTCGAATAGTTCGGATTCAACTCGGTCGCGCGCAACGCAAAGTCGAGCGCCTCGACAAAGTTGCCTTGCCAATCGAGCGCCTCCGCGAGCGCGGTCAAGTTTTCGGCGCGCTGTTCATTGATCTGCACGGCGCGCCGCGCGGCTTGGACCGCTTCGTCGGTGCGGCGCGTCAACAACAACGGCTTGACGAGTTTCGCGTACACCGCATCGTTGAGCGGCTCTAGCCCAATCACCGCTTGATACTCGACAATCGCCTGGTCCAATTGTCCATCGAAAAACAACGCATCTGCGCGTTGCAGACGCGTCACCGCCGCTTCGGTCGGCGTGGGCGAGGGCGTGGGACTGGGTTGCAACGATTCCGGCAGAGGCACATACTCGGCGACGTAGACGCCGCGCGACGCGAGCAACAACACAACTAGATACGCGCCGACGATGAAGATGAACAATGAGAGCAGACAACCTTGCCACCACGGTGCGCCGCGTTTTTTCGGACCGATGTAAAGATCAACCGGCATAGAACTCACTCCCCAGTTCCTTCATTTCCTTTGTTTCCCTTTTTCAAAATGGAAAAGAGGGAAATGAAGGAAATCAGGGAACTGATGGAAAAACCTACTGCACTTTCACCGTACCCAAGATCAAATGATCGGCGTCGCCGACGCGCAACCGCGCGCCATTGTCCGCGCGATACATTCCAATCTCGACGCGATACTCGCCGGGAGGCATCCCAGGTTCGAGCCAGATGCCGATGTTGTCCGCGATGTTTTCGCCCGCGCGCCAGGTCGTCGTGAGACGCAGGTTGTTGACTGGTTCCGCATCGCGTTGCGCGGCGACCTTGTTGTTTGCATCGAGCAGATGCGCGAACACCTTATAGCGCGCGGTTGGCGTTCGATGCGCGCGCCAGTTCAACGTGAGCGTCAGCACATCGCCAATGTGCGCGACGCGTTGATCGAGTTGGTAACTCGTCAGCACGATCTCGTCGCCGAATTGCGCGTTCACCGATTGCGCCGCCGCACGCGGATTCGGCGCGCTGCCGTACAGCGCGAGCCGAATGTTGCCGCGCCATTCATCGCGCGCTTCGAACGCGCGTTCCGCGAGTCGCGCGCCGATGATGTTTTGTGGGTCGCTCTGCTCGGTCGCGTAGTAAATCGCGAACACGCGTCGCGATTTCGCCAGCATTTCGTCCACATCCGCGCGCGTCGCGGCGGTATCGGGCGGTCGCATACGCGGCAAGAGGTACAGTTGCTGGTCGCCGCGATGATAATAGCGCACGACATCAATCTGACCGGGCGCGTCAATCAAAATGCCGTCGCCCGCGCGCGCGTGCGCGTCAACCTCTTGCACGACCGCGCGATAATCGTCGCGGGCGATGCGCGGATCGCCAAAGTATGTTTGCAGCGACGTGAGCGGACCGGCGACGGCGAGCGCGGCAATCACAAACGCGACCCAGCGCAGTAGACTACGACTCGGCACGTGGCGTTGATGCAAAAACACACCCGGGTAAATCAGCGACAAGCCGCGCGCGGCGAGAATGTAGAACGCCGGGGTCGCGAGCAATAAGAATTTTGGATTGTACGCTGGGCGTGACAGCGAGACGATGTACATTACCGCGACCGGCACGAGCGTCCACAAGATTAGTGAGACCGTAACCCAGTTAACCACCGCGGAATGCGTTCTCCGCCAACCGACGAGAAACAGAATCCCGAACGCAAGCGCAATCCCACCCGATGTCGCCGCGTCCTGGGTCGTGCCGACGCTAAATACGCTCAACACGCGCCAGAGCAAGGTCGGCAAATCGAGCGGCTCGCTGATTGAGGGCCACGTGGCAAGTTGCCCGCCGGCGAGCAAATACCAGGGCAGGAAGAATGCGCCGATGAAAAATTGAGCGATGAGCCAAGTGCGAATAGCGAATAGCGAATGGCGAATTGTAAATTGCGAATTGCGAAATGCGAAAACCCACCAAATGGCAAACGCGAGATTTTGCGCGATGACGACGAACGCGCCGACGTACTGAGTGTAGAGCATGGCTGTTGTCGCGACAATGTAGAGAATCCAGATTCGTAATTCGTAATTCAAAATTCGTAATTCAAAATTCGCAATTCGCAATTCGGGTTTTGAATTTTGAATTACGAATTTAGAATTCAGAATCTTGAGCATTGCGTAGACCGACACTGCCGCCCACAGCATCACCCACACATACATCCGCGTTTCTTGCGAATAGTACACTTGAAACGGCGAGAACGCGGACAAATACGCGGCGATGATCGCGACCTCAACATCGAAAAAGGAATACGCGATGCGAAATACGAGTGCGACGGTCACAACTCCAGCAATGACCGATAGAAAGCGTACTGCGTATTCTGTATTTCCTACAAACGGCATCCAAAAGTGCAACAGGAAATAGTACAACGGCGGATGAATGTCGCGCGCCGCGCCGGCAATGATCGCGTCCAGGGAGAGCGCGGACAAGGCAACACTCGTCCCCTCGTCGTTCCACAAACTCTGCGCGTCAAGCCGGTACGCGCGCAACGCCAACGCGACGAGAAGCGCGACGTAAAGCCAGAATTGATTTTTGTGTTTCAAAAAAAGGGCAAGCATCAAATTTACTGTCGCCGGTGACGCAAACGATTTACCATTGTATCGTCCAACACATCGGTTTGTTGCGCCGGACCGTCGAGGAACAACGCGAGTTTATTGAGCACGTTGCGACCCAGGATGATTTCGTCTGATTCGGGATCGCCTGCGACAACGACGCTCGGCAAATTCACTTCACCGATTTGAATATCGAGCAAATACATTGTGACTGGGTGAACATCGCCCCACTGCGTTTCGAGATGCGCCGGGTTGAGGGGTGATGCTCTGAGACGACGCGCGATATCCTCCGGCACGATCGTTGCGTCCGCGCCAGTATCCACAATCGCCTCGAAGGTTTCCGGTAGACGACCCGCGTTGCCATATCCAAAAGATGCTTGGAGAATCGGAATCGCGGGCGTGTATCGTGCGTTGTAATGAACACGCATGGCTAACCTCCGCGTCGCCGCGCGCCCAGCACCTTGAACGTTTGAATCGGTTCGGCTGTCACTGGCGCGATCAAGATGGGTTCGTCGCCGTACTGGGCGCGAATGCGCCCGTGCAGGATCACTAGATTGGCATCGTGATCGAGCACAACACCATCCCGCATCGCAATATACTGACCATTGTATTGCGCGAACAATTCCGTGTGTCGCGCGCGGAAATGGTCGGCTTCTTCGTTGATCTTGCGCCGCTTGGCTTGCCACAACTGGTCTTCCAGCCAATCGTTTGCTAGCGCCTCAACGCTAGTGTGCAAACGCTCTGCCTCGTTCTTCAATTGGTTTGCTAGATTGTCACGCAATGGGACACTTAACATAGTTGCATCCTTTCTAAATGACCGACGAAAAGCCAGAATTGATTTTTGTGTTTGAGGAATGTGTTAATCACGATTGTTTATGAGACGCGAATGAACGCGGATGAACGCGGATTTTGTTTTGTCCGTTCAATCCGTTCTTGTCCGTTGTCACCCCCCACAGAATTCAGAAATCAGAAATTCAGGATGTTGAGAAACTACTGGGCGCAACGAAAACCAACCAGGAAACTACCGGAATCAGGCAAGTAGATGTAGCGAACGGCGGCGCGCACACTGAACTGATTGTAATACCACGACCCGCCACGCAAAACGCGCTGCTGTCCTGCATCGGGTCCCTTGGGATTGTTACGCGGCGCGTTGGAATAATAATTTGGATCGTACCAATCCGCGACCCATTCCCACACATTGCCCGCCAGATTCAGCGCGCCGTATGGACTCGCCCCATTTGGATAACTGTCCACCGCCGTTGTGTCGCCCTTGCCTCCCTCCGATGAGTTGAGCAGATTTTTGTCGAACGTATTGCCCCACGGATAAATCCGCCGGTCTCCGGCGCTTGCCGCAGGACCACGCGCCGCTTTTTCCCATTCGGCTTCAGTCGGCAAACGTCTGCCCGCCCACGCGCAGTACGCGCTGGCGGCGCTCCACGAAACGTAAATCACCGGAAAGTTATCGTAGCGCGCATCGCCATAGTATGATTCGCGCGTGTACGAGTTTCTTTCGGATGGCGCAGAACATTTTCCCGCGTCCACACACTTTTTGTAAAGCGCGTTGGTCACTTCATGCTTGTCCATCCAAAACGCGTCGAGGTAAACGGGGTGCGGTGGTTTTTCGTCGCCGTTGTCATTGCCGCCCATTGTGAATTCACCCGCCGGCACATACACCATCGTCGCGCCATCAATCGGTGCAAGTTGGGTTGACCCGATCCCAGGTGTGGGCGTCGCAGATGGACGCGGCGTCTCGGTTGGTCTAGGTGCCAAGGTCGCGGTCGGACGCGGTGTCTCGGTTGGTTCGGGTGTGAAGGTCGCAGTCGGACGCAACGTATTCGTTGGCGCGAGAGTTGAAACAGCCGTCGGCATCGCCGCACTCGCTGAAAAACTCGGTGTCGGGGTTGCCCTGGGATCAAAGGGCCACCATCCGGTTTGGTTTGCAAACGCGAGATAAGCAAGAACTACACCTATAATCCCGGCAATTTCAGTTGCCGTTGTCAAAAGAGATTTTTGATTCATCTTCTACCTCGGAGAAATGCGAACATGCCAACTATCGCACCGCACAACAATGCAATCATCGCAACTCTTTTAATTGCCCACGCCCACCCACGCTGAATCACAAAACCGTTGATCGCGACCGGCGCGCGTGTTACCGTAATCGTCACGCGATGCGCGCCGTCATCCAAGTCACGCGCGAGCGCGATGCGCCCGCCCACACCTGGGTCGGTGCGCCACAGTTCAATCTCGCGCGCGGGCGCATCATCCACCTGCACACGCACCGCGCCGCTGTACGGATTTTGCGTCACAACCAAATCCAGATCAGTCCCGCGAAAAACAAAACTAATCTCATCATCCTGTTTCCCAGTTCCCTTATTTCCCTCATTTCCCTGTTTCCCTATCCTATATTCCCCAAAGTACGCGCGCTCATCGCGCACCGTCTCCCAGTCACCGCGCCAATCCATCGCCCAGTGACTCGTCGAGCGAAAACCCATCGGCACGTACCGCGCGGTCGGGATGTACTCGCGCATCGAGTTGTACACCGGGCGCGTAGTGAAATCCGGATCCACCATCCGGAAATAATAGAACGATTGGCTCTTTTCGCGTTCGTCCGCGCGCTTCCAGAACCAGTACATCAGCGTGCCCATCCAGGGCCATTCGTTTTTCGCGCGCTCGTATCCCTTGGGCGCGTAGAGCGCCTGCCGCGCTTCGCTCACGCGACCGAACGGCGCGTCCTTGAAATCAGCCGGTTGCGCGTTCCAGCCGGTCTCCATCACCCAGATGGGCGTGTTCGCATCGCCGTTCTTGACCATGATCTCGCGCACCATGATCGGTCGCGAAAAATTGATTTGATCGTACCCAATGCGCCGGTCGCCGGGACCCGACCACAAGCCGTAATCCTGCACCGCGAGAATATCGAAATAGCCGCGCGCACCGGCGTCGTACATCTCTTGCAGAAAAACGAGTTCGCTCATATTGCGCCCGCTCTCGTCCACCGTTTGCGCGAGACCGGCGCAAATGACAACCGCGCTCGGATCGGTCGTTTTGACTCTTGTGTAACCGATTTTCAACAGCCGCGTGAAATCGCGCGCGTTGACCTCTTGCTCGCCCCATTCCGGATAAATGTTCGGCTCGTTCCACAGTTGATAGAAACGAATTTTGCCGCGATAGCGCGCGACGACCGCCGCGACGAAATCGCCATAATCGTCGTAATTGTCCGGCGGCGCAAAATCGCCGCGCGCGCGACCGTCCTTGCGCGTCCACGCCGGCGGATGATCGAGCCGCGCGATCACCTCGATGCCGTACTCGTGCGCGAGGTCAACGATGCGATCGTACTTTTCCCAGGTCACTTTTTTGTACAGCACATCGTAGAACTGACCCTTGAGCGGCTTTTCGATATCTTCCCACGGAAACTCTTGGCGAATCCACTTGAACCCGGCATCGCGAATCATCTGCAACGATTGGCGCAGCTTGGTTTCTTCCACTTCTTGTTCGAGGAACGTGTTGATGCCGAACGGATTCACGTCCGCGTATTTCATCGGTGCGAACGGCGCGGTATCGGGCGCGGGTTGCGTGAGCGAGACCGCGAGATAGCCAAGCGCCTTGAGTTGATATTCGATTTCTTCTTCGCCAGTCCAGTCGGCGAGCGTTTGGTTAATTGAATCACGCGCGAGGAAAACAACGAGGACGAGGGTGAGCGCGGCGCCGATCGCGATTGAAAAGAATCGTTTCACGACAATCATTTTACCACAAGACGCGGGGCGGCGAAACTTGCCAACGAATGGACTCGTCCAATCGAAAACACGCGGCAGGTTTAAACCGTGCCGCGTGTCAAAATGAGCTTGTCTACTTTAATACCTTCGCCAATTATTTCTTCACCCGCGAATCTCGCGAATCTTCGTTAATTTTGTTTTTTATTCGCGTGATTCGCGTGATTCGTGGATCAATTTATGATTTTGGCGAAGGTATTGCTACTGTCTAGGGTTTTTCCTGCGCAATGGCTGAAACACTCGCTTTATATTTTGCTTTCGCCGCTCCACCACGGCGACGACCGCAACCATCGCCCACAAGCTCGCCGCAAAGAGGATCTGCCACACCAAGTTCTGGCTAAACGAGGTTGTGGCGGGACTGAGCGTCGCCAGCCAGCCGGTGTAACTGGCGTGCATGAGTTGCGCCACGAGCAGACTCTGGGTCTTGGTGTAAACCCAGGTCATCAACATGCGGTACGCGGGCAAGCACAATAGCCAATAAACGGTGAACCACAACAACCATCCTGTGCTTCCCATCCCGGTGATATTGCCGGAGAAATCGGCAAGCATGTGCCAGAGCGCCCACGCCACACCCAGGATGAACCCAGCTTTTAGCGCGTTGTGTCTCTTCAACAACCGCGGCGCCGCGAATCCCGTCCAACCAATTTCTTCAAAGCCACCCGCCAACAGCCCGATCACCAAGCCGAAGATTTGGAAACCAGGCGCAAACGCTGGCGCGACGACGATGCTCAACACTGCCAAGATCACCAAGATGAGCACGGGAATTGTCAACAGTGCGATTGCCCACCACCGAACACTCACTCGCCAGTGTGTCTCGCGCGTCCACAATGCGCGCAGTCCTGTGCGTCCATCGAGCAGCGCGTTCAAAACGAGACTGCTCGTGCTGGGTCCCGCAATCATCCAAAAGAAAATGACGAGCGCATCTTGCATTTGGATCGCGTCAAATCGAAATCCTTTTGAGGCAAGGAAGCCCAGGACGCTGCCCCAGGTGATGCCGTAAGCAAGAACGAAATAACTCGCGAGTTGATGGCGTTGAATAAAAAGTTTGATGTTCATAATCCGTCTCGCTGTGATCTGGGATTCGTTTTTTCGGCGATGGCGTCTTGTTCGTCTACATATCCACGCTGCGAGAATACAACTATTATTCGCAAGCGTCAACTCGTTGATATATATTTCAATGGCAGTCGTCAGCACGATGAACATCAGCCGCATTACCAATGCAAAAAAACTGGCAGAAACGAAAGCCCGCTTCTAGAGCAGATTCCTAACTCGGACAAGCCGAAACCAAACAAATTATTGGACGCGGATGAACGCGGATGAACGCGGATATTTTTCTTATCCGCGAAAATCCGCGTGAATCCGCGTCCCAAAATTCTTTGCTTTTTGTACAACGATTTCA
>JACRBM010000033.1 GCA_016219275.1 Chloroflexota bacterium | reverse complement strand
TTCTTCGCCTTGCTGGTATGCCGCACGGATTTGTTCGTCAGTAGGTAATGGGGACGGTGTCATTGTCTACAGTATGCCTGATGAATGTATGCTTTGCAATACAAGAGTCGTCCAAGTTTGGTTATGCCTGAGCAGTTACGAAAAAACTTGGCGTTCTTGGCGGCTTGGCGAGATATGCCTTATTCCCGATAATGTCTAATGGATGGGAGGAAAATGTCCGAAATTACCGAATTTCGCAAAGCCAAAGATGCGTTTTTCAAATCAAGTCCGCAATCGCCGCTGACGCTGGCACAGAAAAAAGAATTCTCCGGGTTAGAGTACTTTCCGGAGAATCCCGCGTTGCGTTTTGAATTGCCGCTCGAACGATATGCCAACCCAGCGCGCGTGCAGATGCAGACGAGCACCGGCACTGTGCAGGACTATCTCAAGATCGGTCAGGTGCGTTTTCGCGCGGGCGAGCAAGAAGCGACGTTGCAAGTGTATGAAACGGAGGATAACCCTGGGTCGTACTTTGTGCCGTTCGTGGATGCAACCGCGCCTGGTGAATCGTACGGCGCGGGAAGGTACCTGGAGCCGGAGGAACATTACCACAACGAACTCGTGGTAGATTTCAATTTTTGCTATAACCCTTACTGCGCGTACAACGCCAGCTGGTCTTGTCCGTTTCCGCCACCGGAAAATCGGTTGAGCGTGCGAATTGAAGCGGGGGAGAAAAAGTTTCATTGATTGACAAAATGAACAAAAAATGAGCACTTTCCGGTCTGGCGTTTGAACGGTGCCCCGGTGTAAACTGCGGTTGTCGAAAGTGACAGCCGCAGTTTTGTTTTTAGAGAATGTCTATGCCTGACCCGAACACGCAGTTCGTATCCCAATTGTTGGATGCTTGGAACTCGCATAATGTAGAACGCATCACCGCATTCTACGCGCGCGATTATGAAGGCGTTGATCTTGCGCAAGCGACCCCGCATCGCGGTCCTGCTGGTATTCGTCAAATGCTGTCGCAATATTTTCATGCCTTCCCCGATCTTGATTTTCAAAACGACGAAGTGATTCTCAACGGCACGCGTGTTGTGCTCGTGTGGTCGGCGCGTGGCACGCATCAAGGCGGGTTGATGAACATTCCAGCGACCGGACGCCTCGTCAACATTCGCGGCATCACGGTGCTCACTCTCCGCGACGGTCTCGTTACGCGTGCGTTGTACTTGTGGGATTTAGCGGGATTGCTTCGTTCATTGGGTCTCCTGCCGGAGTTGTGATCTTGCAAGACCGATTCTTGAAAGCGGGGATAGAATCCGGGTTTCTCCAAGAAACCTGGATTCTGGAAAGTGTTAACCAGGAGAAAAAATGCAATCAGCAATGGTTCACCGCGATCCAAGTCTATACACATCGTCACGCGTGAATACGTTCGAGCGCTTTGCCGCGATCAGCGCGATGCTTGTCGGCGTCGTCGGCGTTCTCTACTCGGTCGCATTCATCGTACTGAAAGATGCGACACTTTATTCGCTCTTTCTCATGCTCGGCGGATTGTTTTCTACGCTCGCGCTCGTCGCGCTGTACTATCGCGTCCGCGATGCGGACGGCGCGCTGGCGTCGTGGGCGGTCGCGCTGGGTCTGGTCGCCGCGTTCGGCTCGTTGATTCACGGCGGCTACGATCTCGCGAACGCGCTCAATCCGCCGGCGACGAATGTTCCCGCGCTGGCTGATTTGCCTAGCCAAATTGATCCGCGCGGCTTGTTGACCTTCGGTATCGCTGGCATCGCGATGTTCGGCTTTGCGTCGCTCATCACGCGCGGCGCGCGAATTTCGAAAGGGCTGGGATACCTCGGCTACATTTCCGCAATTTTACTCATCGTAATTTATCTCGGTCGTTTGATCGTTTTGAATGCGACGAGTCCAGTGATTGTAATTCCGGCTTTGCTCGAAGGATTCATCGTCAATCCGATTTGGTACATCTGGCTCGGCTTGACGTTATTCAAGTCGGAAGGATGATTGCCCGGCAAATTCGTTCTCTGTCGTGAACGAGTGCAAATCAAATGGACGCGCTCGCGTCTGAGTTTCACAAAGGAGGGATAGGATGGCGCACCATCAAAATAAAGAGATAACGCGGCGTCTTGTCGAAGAGGTTCTCAACACCGGCAAACTCGATCATATGAGTGACTTGCTTGCACCGAACTTTGTCGAACATGCCGCGCCGCCCGGCATTCCGCCGACGGTCGAAGGCGTCAAAATGTTTTTTAACAGTCTGCGCGCGGCATTCCCCGATTTCAAGTACACCATCGAGGATGCGTTTGGCGAAGACGACCTGGTCGTGCAACGCGTGACCGCGCGCGGCACGATGAAGGGCGAGTTCTTGGGAATGAAACCAACTGGCAAGAGCGCCACCTGGTCGGAACTCCACTTTGTCCGATGTAAAGACGACAAGATCGTCGAACACTGGGCGAATGTGGATCAGACGAGCATGATGGTTCAACTGGGCTTGATCCAAATGCCCGGCGCTTGATGTCATTCACGAGATGGAGGATTCAAATGGCACACCACGGAAATAATGTTGCGGAACAGTTTGTCGCCGCATGGAACAAAGGCGACCTCGAAGGCGCGTTGGCGCTCATGGATGACAATGTCGTGGATCACAATCCCGTGCCAGGGCAAAAGCCCGGCAAAACCGGCGCGCGTGAAGCGCTCGGCGTTTTCATGGCGGCATTTCCCGATCTAAAGTTTCAGGAACAAGTCGTCGTCGTCGAAGGCGATCGGGTTGCCGATCACGGGATCGCGCGCGGAACACACAAGGGAAGTTTGATGGGAATTCCGGCGACCGGTAAATCCGTCGAATTCCAGTACTCGGACGTTTATCGCGTCGCAAATGGCAAGATCGCTGAAGTGTGGCACGTCGAAGATATTCCCACTGTGATGCGGCAAATCGGCGCGATGCCCGCGCCCAAATAAAGCGAATCACAATAATTCAAGCACGCGGCTTGAAATGTCACGATAAAAATTTGCGCGCCCTGGTCGAATCAACGCGCTCAATTTACGGAAGGAGAAGCAACGATGAAATTCCTAGCGCTTTTGAAATGGAAACCGATGCCACTCGGCGATCCCAAAATGGTGATCGCGATCAACGAAGCCGCCAAGGCATGGATCAAATCCAATCTCTCGAATGGCACGCTGGACTGCGCGTACAACGTGGTTCCCAACGCGGCGGGATATTATGGAACCGGCACGATCAATGCGAACTCGCTCGAAGAAGTGCAAAACGCGCTTGCTTCGTACCCCGCATTTGCCGTGACCGATTTCGAAGTGTTTCCGCTGAGTGACGTGTACCAAGCCATTGACGCGACGACCAATACGTTCAAAAGAATGATGGGCGGATGACGTTCATGGCGTTTGAAGAATTTCTCGCGGGGTACGGTCTCGCCGCGATATTTTGCTTGATGCTCGTCAAAGGAATCGGCATTCCGGTGCCGATTCCTGCCGACTTGATTATGCTCACTGCCGCCGCCCAGGTCGCGCTGGGACGCTTTGTATTGTGGCAAGCGTTTCTCGTGATTCTGGTCGCGATGGTCGCGGGCGGCTCGGCGCAGTTCTTTCTCGCGCGCATCCTGGGTCGGCGATTTCTCTATCGCGTGGGGCGTTACATCGGCTTGACCGCCGAGCGGCTCGACCGCGTTTCGACAACGATGCGAAAAAGCGGACCGGTCTCGCTTGCCATCATCCTCGTTACGCCAGGCGTTCGCACGGCGGGAGTGCCAGCGGCAGGTCTCGCCGGTCTATCCTACGCAACGTTCCTCGCCGGCGCGACGCTGGGCAGCGCCGCATTTCTCACCTTGCATTTTGCGATTGGGTACCTCGGTGGAACGATCCTCGGCGCGTTGACGAACGCGGCGACCATGCCGATGCTCTTGGCGTTGTTCGCGTTCGCGCTCATCGGCTTGGCGGGCTGGATGTTCTTGCGTCGTCGTACATCGAACGCCACGCTCGAACGCGTGGGCGATTTTGTGGACGCAGCTTGTCCGGTTTGTTTAGCGATCGGCACGGTTGAACATTTCCGTAGCACCGCGAATGCGTCTGTTCCATCGTCGCCGTGATTCACTCTATGATTGGCGTGACCTGTTGTGGTCACACCGTCAACTTCGAAAGGAGATTTGCAATGCCGTACGTTCTCGTCCAAGTTAAATTCGAAGACTATGCCAAGTGGAAGTCCGGGTTTGCCGAAGCCGGGACTCTTCGCAAAGCATATAGTTCCAAGGGAGTTCGCGTTTTTCGCAATACCGCCAAGCCCAACGAAGCCGTGATCGTTGGCGAATACCAAGACCTGGAGCGCGCCCGTCAATTATTCCAGTCCGCCGAATTTCGCCAGGCGACCCAACGCGCGGGTGTGGTAGGCACACCGGAAGTGACTTTTCTAGACGAGGTAGACCAACTACCCGCGTGAGATCGACGCTTGCGCGAAACCTTGCGAAGGTTGACGGATTTACAATGCAAACCAAAATGTAACTACTCAGCCAACCCACATTTACGCCGATGAAAAAACAAATTTATCCGCGAAGAACGCGAATTGCGCGAATAAGAAGAAAAAATTAGCGAAGATTCGCGTAATTCGCGTAATTCGCGGATAAAGGAACGATGGCTGAGTAGTTACACCAAAATCAACTCACTTGGCGCGCGCGCGGTTGACGACGCGCTTGGCGAAGGCATCCGCGCGCGCGCCGAGTTGAACGCAATCTTTCGCGCCGGTTCGCCGCCGCGCGCGCCGCTCGACGGCGAGTACGGCGGCGAACTCGTCGCGCTCGATGTCGCGCCCGGCGTGACCCAACTCGCGCGCGCGATCACGCGCGCGTGGATGCCCTGGCGCGGCAAAACGTTCGACGAGCGCCGCGCGCGCGGCGACAATATCTTTATGCGCGATTCGCTCGCGCTCGCGCGTGTTTATTGGCCCCTATATCGCGGCTATGTGTTCGAAGGCAAGGACCGCTATCACGCGTTCGATTTTCGCACGCGCGTCGCGCCGGGCTTGTTCGATCCCGATCGCGCGGTGCTCAAAATTGATTACGACCTGGCGAGCAATCCGCGTTTCTCGATTCGTCGCGTGCTCGACGAACTGGTGCAGGTGCGCGATGATCTGTACCTCGGCAAGGCGCATGTCAAATGGTGGTGGGGCAAGTGGCAGACGGTGGCGTACTTTACGTTGCGCCCCCCGCGCGGCGAGGTACAGTGACTGGCGAGAAACCTTGCGAAGGTTGATCGGCTAAACCTTCGCGGGGCTTGCAGATTTCCAAAACAACCTTTAACAAGCGATGCTGCGCTTTGCCTCTGTGTTGACGCATTGGACGAAAATCGGTATACTATGCCTGCCTTTTTAGCAAGTCCAATTTTCACAGGGGAGGAGCCGCAATGGCAGAGAACACAGTCTTCGAACAAGTTAAAGCAATTATCGTGGACAAACTCGGCGTGGACGGATCCAAGGTCACGCCCGAAGCGCGCTTTCGTGAGGAACTCGAAGCCGATTCGCTCGATCTCGTCGAATTGATCATGGAGTTTGAAGAAAAATTCGGCGGCGAGATTTCCGACGACGAAGCGCAAAAGATCACCACCGTCGGCGAAGCCGTCAGGTATCTCGAATCGCACATGGGCAAATAAGTTTCGGGTGCGGTTCGTGAAGAGCACGAGGACGACAAGCGGGACGCATCATTGCGTCCCATTTCTGTTTTCACCGGCGCAACCTTGCGAAGGTTTGAGAGCGCAATTCTCTAGCAATGCCCTCGTCAAAATCACGAATTGATCCGCGAATAACGCGAATGAAACAAAAAATTCGCGAAGATTCGCGAGATTCGCGGATGAAAAAATAAATTGGCGAAGGTATTGGCTAGGAATCGAATTGGTTGGCGTCGCGCGCTGGCGCGAAAAAGTGATGGGGAATCTTCGCAAGGATGAACTGAGTAGATGTTTACAGTGAACTAGCGACACATGAAAATTCTTCAAGACGACTTACCGCTCTTTCCGCTCAACACAGTTCTGTTTCCGCAAGCGCGTCTACCGCTGCACATTTTCGAGCCGCGCTATCGCGAAATGATCGAACGCTGTTTGCAAGACGACCTGGCTTTTGGAGTCCTGCTCATCAAAGAAGGCGTCGAAGTGGGCGGTCCCGCGATACCGCACGCTGTCGGGACCATCGCGCGCATCGTGGATTCCGCGCGCTTGGAGGATGGACGCTACAACATCGTGACCGCGGGTGTGACGCGTTTTGTGCTGCGCGAAAGTTTCGAGCGCTACGCGTATTTGAGCGGGCGCATCCGCCTTTTGGCGGACGAGAACGTGGACCTTTTGCGAGCCGAGCCGGCGGCGGAACACGCGGCGCAGTTGTTTCTCAAGTTCGTCCGCACCGTGCAAAGCATCGGCGAGACGGAACCCGCGCCGGACGACCCCAGTATCGAATTGCCCAAAGACCCGACGATGCTTTCGTATGTCATCGGCGCGACGTTGCCGATCAGTATGCGCGATAAACAAGGTTTGCTCGAAGCGGCGACGACCGTCGCGCGTTTGCGCCGCGAAGCCACGATCCTCGAACGCGAACTTGAACTCTTGCGCCTGGTGACCGAACACAACCCGGCGGTACGCGACCTGGGTTCGTTCTCGGTGAATTGACGATGAGCGAACCGGCGCGCGTCACCGCGCTCATTCTCGCCGGCGGCAAAAGCCGGCGGATGGGTCGCGATAAAGCATTCATCGAATTCGAGGGCAAGCCGCTCATCGCGCGCGTGATCGAACGCGTACAACCGGTTTGCGCGGAAACGCTCATCATCGCGAACGACGCGGACTTGTACGCGCCGTTCGGTCTGCGCGTGGTCGGCGACGTGTACCCGGACAAAGGATCGCTCGGCGGCATCTATTCGGGACTGCTGTCCGCGCGCGAAGAGTACGCGCTCGCGGTCGCATGCGATATGCCGTTTCTCAACGAAGGACTGTTGCGCTATTTGATTTCGCTCGCGCCGCACGCCGATGTCATCGTGCCGCACGCGGTTGATCCATCGTCCAACCCGGCGCACACGGGCAAACGCGCGAACAAGACGCTCGCCAAATCGCGCGACTGGCATCCGATGCACGCGGTCTATTCGAAACGCTGTCTCGACGCGATGCGGGCGCACTTGCTTGCGGATGATCTGCGGTTGATCAGTTTCTTCGACGATGTGCGCGTGCGCGTTGTCGAAAGCGATCAGGTGGACCGCTTCGACCCCCAGCATCTCTCGTTCTTCAATGCGAACACGCCGGAAGATTTCCAGATCGCGTTATCGCTCGGTCAGACGGTTAGGTAAGATGTTCGAGGACAAGGTTCAAACGACCTATCACCACATCACCGAAAAAGGCGTCGCGCCGATTCAGGGCTGGGTCATCGGCGAGAGCCGCTGGACGTTGTTCGTCAACGATTCCGAAGTCGTGACCTTTATGGCGACCGCGCGCAACCTGCATCACCTCGCGCTCGGTTTTCTCGCCTCCGAAAATTTTATCGCCCGTCTCGATCAAGTCGCGTCCCTACGCGTGAATCTCGCGTCCGACCGCGCGTACTGGTACATCCCCGCGCTCGGCATCGAAGAAACGCGTGCGATGGCGATCTGCGAAGAAGGCGTCGGCACGATTCAGGTGCGACTCACGCACGCGGATTTCCATTTGCCCGCGCGGCGAATTATCACAAGTGGTTGTGGCGGCGGCGTTACGTTCGACGATCTCTCGAAAGAACAGACGCCGATGGATTCGACGCGGACTGTGCATGTGGCGCAATTATTCGCGCTGATGCGCGAGCTGAACGCGCGCGCGACGTTGTATCGCGAATGTCGCGGCGTCCACACGTCCGCGCTCGGCGACGGCGAGCAACTCCTCGCGCTCGCCGAAGATGTGGGACGCCACAACACGCTCGACAAACTGCGCGGCGAATGCTTGCTGCGCGGCATCGCGACGCATGACCGGATTCTTATTTCGACCGGTCGCATTTCGTCCGAGATGATCACGAAAGCCGCGAAGATGCGCGTGCCGATTGTCGTCTCGCGCACTTCGCCGACTCACTTGTCTGTGCAACTGGCGCGCGCGTGGAACGTGACGTTGATCGGTTACCTCCACGCGGGTCAGATGCAAGTGTATCACGGGATGGAACGTATCATCGTAGATTAAGGTGAATCAATGACGCAATCTGTTTCGACACACCGGCGCAAAAAAAACGCGCCGCTCATCGTGCTGACGAATGATGACGGAATTCAGTCTCCCGGTTTGCGCGCGCTTGCGCGCGCGGTGATGCCGCTCGGCGACGTGTTGATCGTCGCGCCGCTCGAACAGCAATCCTCGATGGGGCGCGCGTTCCTGGGTCGCGGCGATGCCGCGTCGGTCAACTATGTGGTGGATGGCAAGCGCGTGCGCGCGTTCGCCGTACCCACCTCGCCGGCGGTCACTGCGCGGCACGCGTTCCTTCTGCTTGCGGATCGTCCGCCCGCGTTGCTGATTTCCGGCATCAACTATGGCGAGAACATCGGAAACGGCGTGACGATTTCGGGCACGGTTGGCGCGGCGCTCGAAGGCGCGAACCTGGGCGCGCCGGCGCTGGCGATCTCGGTTGTGACCGCGCCGGAATTTCACATGTCGCACAGCGATGCGGTGGATTTTTCGGTGGCGGCGCATTTCGCGGCGATGTTTGCGCGGCGCATTCTCGCGCGCGGTTTGCCGGCGGGCGTGGATGTGCTCAACGTGAATGTACCCCAAGAGGCGACTGAATCAACACCCTGGCGTTGGACGCGCGTGTCGCGCGCGGCGTACTTTTACTCCAAGATCGAGGAGACGCCGCAAGGAAAACAATTCACTGGTTATGAATCACGCGTGGATTTGGCGACGCTCGAACGCGATGCGGACGTACGCGCGGTGATCGTGGATTGCGTCGTGTCGGTTTCGCCGCTCACGCTCGATTTGACGGCGCGCGTCGCGGCGAAGGAACGCGCGCGGTGGAGCAAATAATGTCGCGCGTGGATGCGAACGAATTGGCGGAACTGACCGCGCGTTTCGGCGCGCCGGTGCGCTGGACGCGCGCGCTGGACGTGACGCGCGAAACCATCGCAGAGTGGCGCGACGCGACGAAGAAACGTCAGGCGGAAATCGTACTCGCCTTGCCGCGTCCCGGCAAACGCGTGTTGTTGCACACCAAGGATTTTTACCCAAGCGGTGTATTTCGCGTGCCGTCCGGCGGCATCCACCTGGGCGAGCGCGTCGAGGATGCGGCGCGGCGCGAGATGCGCGAAGAGACCGGATTCACCGCGCCGCTCACACGTTTGCTCGGCATCATCGAGTACGAGTTTCGTCATGCCGAGGAGCGCGTGCCGTTCGTCTCGTACGTCTTTCTCGCGGATGAAACGCATGATGCGCCGCACCCGATGGACGCGGGCGAACGCATCACACAGTTCCGCGAAGCTGTGTGGAGCGACTTGCCGCGCCTCGCGCAAATGCTCGATGACTTACCGGAAGATTGGCGCGACTGGGGACGTTTTCGCGCCATCGCTCACCGATTGATAGCCGATTTCAAGTTTTAGATTTCAGACCAGGACGAATCCAATCTGCGATCCGAAATTTGAAATCACCAAGGAGGCAGGATGGATTATGGCAAGATTTTGACGCGCGCGTTTGAAATCACGCTCAAACATCGCGCCTTGTGGCTGTTCGGCATTTTGTTCGCGTTGGCAGGCGGAAGTCGGAGTGGCGGCGGGTTCAATGTGCCGAGTGGCGGGGGAGATGGCGGCAGGACCTCGACACCGGACATCATGCCGGAGCTTCCCCGCGTTTCAGATGAGATGATTTTGTGGATTATCGTCGTCGTCTTTGTGGTGATCCTCATGTGGAGTCTGCTGATGTTGATCGTGCGCTTTCTCGCGCGCGGCGCACTGATCGGGTCGGTGCATGAGTTGGAAACGACCCAGGTTTCGCCGGCGATGGGACGCGGGTTTGGCATTGGCTGGGAACGTTGGCGGTCGTTGTTTGGGATTGGCTTGGTCGTCAACTTGCCGATTGTGCTGTTGTCGCTCGTGTTGATTTTGATCGCACTCGCACCCGCGTTGGCGGTTGTGATTCCGTTGATCGTCGCGCAACGATTTCGCGAAGCGACACCAGCGCTCGTCGCGGGAATCGCCGGTTCGGTCGTGATGATTTGTCTCGCCGGCGCGTGTTTGTGGGTGGTGCGGCTCGTTGTGTATCCGTTTTACGAATTCTTCGTGCGCGCGTGCGTCATTGGCAAGCGCGGCGCGCTCGATGCGATTCGCGAAGGGTATCGCGTGGTGCGCACAAATCTCAAGAACGTCATCGTGCTCTACATTCTCACGATGGCGACGAGCATCGGTTTTAGTATCGTGCTGATTCCGGTGATCGCGATTCTGGCAGTGATCGCGTTCATTGCCGGTTTTGTCGCGTATGCGGTGACGAGCACGGTCGTGACCGGTTTCATCATCGGCGGCGCGATCGGTTTGGTGATGTTGATCGTGCTGTTGTTTCTCACTGGAGTGTACGAGGTGTTCGAGTCGAGTGTGTGGACGGAAGGGTATCTCGCGGCGACGGCAACGCCGCCGGCGATTGCGACGAGCGGAGCGTAGAGTGGCAAAGACAATCTAATTGCCAATCAAAAAACGGAGCGCGCAGTTGTGGGGCAATTTTCCAAATTGCCCACTCCGATTGGCATTTGGCGAAAGTATGGAAAGAGAAACCAGGTTTCTTCGAGAAACCTGGTTTCTGTGCTTCAAAAGCAGTGGTACTGTGGCGGCGGGCGAGCCGCCTGCACGACATGAACACCTACTATTTTTCGATGACCTCACCGGCAAGGTCGTACTCCATCGCGCCGGTGATACGCACTGGCACGATTTTTCCGGGCGCGAGTTCGCGTTGCACGAGCACGATACCATCCACCTCCGGCGCGTCACGATACGTCCGTCCGATACTGACGCCATCGCCGACGCCTTCGATCAACACATTCAGCGTTTTGCCGACGAAGGATTTATTTTTCGCGAGCGAAATTTTTTGCTGGAACGCCATCGCGTCATCGCGGCGTTGCTTTTTGATTTTTGCCGGCACGGGGTTTTCCAAGAACGCGGCGGGCGTGCCGTCTTCGCGCGAGTACTCGAACACGCCGACGCGGTCGAAGCGTTGCGCCTCTAAAAATTCCAGCAACGCCTCGAACTCGTCGTTCGTTTCGCCGGGAAAGCCGACGATGAACGTCGTGCGAATCGCGAGGTCGGGCATCGCGGCGCGCAAATCGTCGAGCATCTGTTGCGTCACTGGTTGGTTCGGTCGTTTCATCCGCTTGAGCGTATCGGGGTGTGCGTGTTGCAACGGCACGTCGAGGTAATGAACGACCTGGGAATAGCGCGCCATCGTTTCGATGAGGCGCGGCGTCACGTGACCGGGATACGCGTACATCAAGCGCAGCCATTCCAGTCCGTCCACGTCGGTACACAATCGCGCGATGAGCGGCGCGAGCGCATCGCGCTTGCCCCAGTCCCAGCCATACGCGGTCGTGTCCTGCGCGACGAGGACGATCTCCTTGACGCCACGCGCAACCAGGTCGCGCGCCTCGTCAATGATCGCGTCCTCCGGCTTGGAACGATGCGCGCCCTTGATCGCGGGAATGACGCAAAAAGTGCACGGGCGATCACAGCCGTCTGCGATTTTCAGGTACGCGCTCGGTCCGTGAACGAGCCGGGGCATCGGTTCGACAATCGAGCGCGCGGCGAGTTGGTCGAGCGGCAAACCGGCGTACGCGCTCGTGAGCCAGTCGTCGGGCACGTCTTCGTCGGATTGCAGGTACTGAATCAAGCGCGGTAGGGCGAGCCATTTGCCGGCGTCAATCACGCTATCCACTTGCGGCGCTTCGCGTTGCACGACTGCACCGTACCGCGAAATCAAACAGCCCGCGGCGATGAGTACTTGGTCAGCGCGTTTCGCTTCGCCCAGTTCGCGCAGCGCGTTGAGCGATTCTTTACGCGATGCTTGTAAAAAGCCGCACGTATTGACGATGAGTACGTCCGCGGCTTGCGCGTCGGCAACCGCCGTGTAGCCGTACTCATCGAGTAACGCGCCGATGCCGTCGGAATCGGCGACGTTCTTGGCGCAACCCAGGGTGAGCAGAAAATAGTTCGTCTTCATTTTTTTGTTTCGTTTATTGTTCCACAGAGGCACAGACACTACGCGCGCGGAAAAAACTTTTCCGCGCGCGTAGTGTCTGTGCCTGTGCGATGAATGTGCTTTTCGATTTCTATGCCGTTGGCGTCAGTGTGGGTGTTGCGGCTGGCGGGGTCGGCGCAATCGGCGGCGGTTCGACTGGCGGCACGGCGACGGGTGTGCCTTTGGGATTCAGCGTCCACTGACGTTCCATCGTCGTGCGCTCGGCAAATGTTTTTGCCGCTTGCGCTTTGCCGTTGAAAATCAATGCCGCGCCTTTCGCGTTCTCCAGGCGTACGTACAGCGATTCTTTCGCCGACCAGGATCGCGTCGTACCTGGGTCGAGCGTGCCGGTAAAGACGAGCGCACCGTCGAGACCGATATGCACCGTCACTTTTTCGACGGCTTCGATGGTGAGGTCCAAGCCGGTTTGCGCCGGTTCAATCGTGCGACGCGGCGTCGTGCGCGCGGTTGGCGCGGGCGTTACATTACCGGCAAAGGTTGCGAAGGGTGGCGCGGTCGCGGCAAAGGTAGGTACGCTCGTCGGCGCGGAATTGATCGGGGCAGGCGTGCGCGTGGCGGGCGCACGCGTCGGCGTCGCGGTGCGCGGCGGGTTAATCATCGCGGCAAGCGCGGGCAGACCCTGGGTGAACACGAACGCGACACAAACGAGAAGCATAACCGCGATCGCGATTCCAATCGCGAAAATGACCGGCATCGGCAAGCGTGTCGGCATGATGCTCGGCAAGCGACGCGAGAAAATCATTTGCGCGGTCGGCATCGCGTTTTGTTTTTCCGGCAACTCGGGCATCGTCGCGGGCGGCTCGGACCCGAAAGTTTCCGGCGGCGGCGGCGCACCATTGTCATTGAATCGCGCGAACAAACTCGCGCCCGGCGTGTTCGAGGGTGGAATGATCGGGACGGTAGGCGGCGGCAGGGGTGGCTCGACGGATTGCGGCGCGGGGGGCACGGGGCGCGGCACCGGTTCGGTGGGCGGCGGCGGCGGCGGCGCGAAATCGGCGACGTACAGCCGCACCATTTCTTCTGCGTCCAGACCAAGATACATCGCGTACGTGCGAATCAAGCCGCGCAAAAACGGTTCGGGCGGGAGACTTTCATAATCGCCCTGTTCCAGCGCGTTGATGACGGTCGCGCGGATGCGCGTATCAATTTCAACTTGCAATGCGGCAACGCCGCGCGCCTCGCGCGCGAGACGCAATCGTTCACCGAGGAGTGACATCGGCAGAAACTATATAACGTCCTGTACGAAAAGTCAAATCTTGTATCGCCTAGGCGAATGTGCTATAATTTCCGCGCTCGTAAAGTTGGAGGAATGCCTTGACGAAATCTGTTACAACTGCCGGCTGTATGTTGCGCGTGCTGGCTGTGCTACTGATCCCGCTCGTCGTGTGTGGCGGGCTTTTCTTTGGCTATCAAACGTACGACATGGTGCGCGAAGCGGTCGTCCTGAATGGCTTGCCGGAGATCGAGAGTCCACCGATCATCAAAGCCGCATCGCAACCGACTGCCGCGCCCGCGCCGAATATCGCGGCGGGCGAGCGCGTGAATGTGCTATTGATGGGCACGGATTGCCGCGCGGTGGATCACGGTTTGTGTCGCACCGATTCAATGATGATCGCGTCGCTCGATCCCAAAACGTTGAGCGCGGGTGTCGTTTCGATTCCGCGCGATCTCTACGTACCGATTCCGGATTTTCGCGAAGACCGGATCAATGTCGCGTACTATTACGGCACGCTCTACAAATTTCCCGGCGGCGGTCCTGGGCTTGCCAAGCGCACCGTCGAGTATAACCTGGGTCGGCGGATCCATTTTTACGTACTGATTGATTTCGACGGCTTTCGCCGCGCGATTGATACGCTCGGCGGCATTGACATTGATGTTCCCCGGGTGATTGACGATCCGCTCTACCCGGATGAAAACAACGGTTACAGTCCGCTGTACATCCCGGCGGGACGCCAACACATGAACGGCGAGCTGGCGCTCAAGTACGCGCGCACGCGGCACGTGGATGGAGACTATGGACGGATGCGCCGGCAGATTCAGGTGATGCTCGCGGTGCGCGAAAAAGCGATGCGGCTGGATATGCTTTCCAAGCTTCCGACACTGATGCAATCTATGGGAAACGTTGTCAAGACGGACATGACGGCGCAAGATGTGCTCGCCCTTGCGCCGATTGCCCGCCAAGTCAAGCCGGAGAACATCAAGACCGGCTCGATTGATCAAACGATGACGGTGCAGTTTCGCGCGAATACCGGCGCAAATGTGCTGTGGGCGGATCGCGCCAAGATCGGCAAGTTGATGGATGAAGTCATTCCTCAAGATGTTTCCGATCAGACCAAACGGGTGCAACAAGAAGCGGCGCGCATCATCGTGTTGAATGGAACCACGCGTCCGTTGCTTGCCGAACAAACGACCAAGTACCTCCAGGCACAAGGTTTGCAGGTGATCAGTTACGGCAATGCGGATCGGACCGACTATAGCAAATCCGTGCTCATTGATTACAACGGTGCGAAAACGGCGACGCTCGATACGCTAACGAAATTGTTGCGCGTGACGCCGGACAATGTACGCCAGACACCTAGTTCCAAAAGCGATACCGAGTTTCGCGTGATCCTGGGTGCGGATTGGACGTTGGGGCAGTAGGGCAGTGAACAATGAACAGTGAACAGTGAACAGTGAATAGTGGACAGTGAACAGTGAATAGTATGCAGTGAGCTAAAAGATTGTAGAGACGTTCGGGTGGTGTGCGGCGTCTCTATGTTTTTCAATCACGGAGGTGAAGTGTGGCGAACGTGAAAGCGAGTCGTCCGTTCATTGAAGGATACGGCGTACCAAAAAGCGAAGAGGGAATGCTGTCATGGAGTCATGTGCAAGAACGCATGACGAGCGCGCTCAACTACTGGGTCTGCACCGCGAACGCGAGCGGTCAACCGCACGCGACGCCGGTGTGGGGTGTGTGGATTGACGATGCGTTCTACTTTGACGGCAGTCCGAAAACGCGCCGCGCGCGCGATCTCGTCGTGAACGCCCAAGTGTCGGTGCATCTCGAAGACGGAATGAACGTGGTGATTCTCGAAGGTGAGGCGCGCGAGGCAGGCAAACCGGATTCGGCGCTGGCTGTGCGCGTGGCGAATGGATACAAGAACAAGTACGCGAAGATGGGTTATGCGCCAGAGCCGACCCAGTGGGACAACGGTGGCTTGTACGTGATGCGTCCGCATCTCGCGTTTGCATGGACGAAATTTCCGGATGATATGACGCGATGGAAACTGGGTGAATAAGAAAAAGACAGAAACCAGGTTTCCGCGAAGCGAAGAAACCTGGTTTCTTTATTCTTCTCACGTGAGTTTTGCGCGCTTGGTTTTTTCGTCCAAGAGTTTATCAAGCGCGGCGAGATCATCCCAGCCGTACGCAACCTCGACCAATTCTTTGCCGGCGATCACAATCGGTTTCTCGCGCACGGGCTTGCCGCCGAGCGCGGCGTAAAAGTGACGCGACGGATTTTCGGCGAGCACCCAGACGAGCATCGTGTTGAATCTGTCGTGACGTAATCGTTTGACAACTTTTTCGACGAGTTGTCGTCCAATCCCTTGACCTTGGTACGCTTGGAGCACATAGACTGCGCCCAACTCGCTTTTGTAGACCGAATCGTTTTCGCGTTCGGGCATCCCGGTCGCAAACCCGATGATTTTGCCGGCACCGGTTTCGGCGACGAAGATGAATGAATTGCCGGGCTGTTCCAAGATGCTACGCCATCGCTCCGCGCGTTGCGTGTATGACAAGTTTGCCAGGTGCTCCTCGGGCACGATACCGGCATACGTCGTGCGCCATGTGTCAACGTGAACGCGCGCGATGCCGTCGGCATCATCAAGGCGCGCGAGACGAATCTGCGAAACGCTCATCCTTCAAAAATCTCTTTTACTGAGACCGTGAAATCTGGCAAAACATTGCCGCCATCGAGCGAATCGTTCGCCGTCAGCACGCGCACATCGTCGAGCGAGCGATAGACCGTGATCGTGCGCGTGCGAGGGTGCAGTATCCAAACCAGTCTGACGCCGGCTTCTAAATACTCGATCACTTTCGCGTCAATTTCGCCAACCGTATCTTCAGGTGAGACCACTTCGACTGCTAAATCCGGAGCGCCGTCGAAAAAACCTGTGCGCCGCGTTTGTTGTGCCGCGCGCGCGGTAGACACGAACGCGGCATCGGGCGCACGAACAGTGTCTGGGTTACGCGAAAGAATAAAGCCGGTCTCTGCGCCGTACGTTTTGCCAAGTTTGTTGCGTCTGACAAAATCACGAATGAGCGAACCAATGGCAAGTGCGACTTCCCCATGTTCATGTCCTGCTGGTGGCATCTTGACGATTGCTCCTTTCACCAGTTCGACGTGCGCGTCGTTTTGCGGGATGCGTTCCAGTTCTTCCGCCGTTATCAATTGAGTTTGCGTAATCACACTGCACCTCTCATCGTTCGCATTATACCACAACGCGCAAAAAAAGACCTGGAAGGTTTCTCAAACCTTCCAGGTCTCACCCGACTATTTATCTTGCAACGCCGCGACACCGGGCAACACGCGCCCTTCGAGAAATTCGAGCGACGCGCCGCCGCCCGTCGAGATGTGTGTCATCTTGTCCGCGACGCCGGCTTGCTCGACGGCTGCCGCGCTGTCGCCGCCGCCGATGATCGTCGTCGCGCCGGACGACGCGAGTCGTTTCGCAATTTCCACCGTGCCTTTCGCGAACGCCGGCATCTCGAACACGCCGAGCGGTCCATTCCACACGACCGTTTTCGCATCGCCCAGGATTTTCGCAAACGCGTCAATCGTCCTGGGTCCGACATCGAGCACGCGCCAATCGCTCGGCACCGCGCTCACGTCCACGACCTTCTTCGCGGCGTCCTTGTCGAACTTGTCCGCGATCACCCCGTCCACCGGCAAAACGATTTTCGTTCCGCCTTTTTCGATCAACGCTCTTGCCGTGTCGAGTTTGTCCGCTTCGACGAGCGATTGACCCAGGTTCAATCCCTTCGCCGCGAGGAACGTGTTCGCCATGCCGCCGCCGATCAAGAGCGAGTCCACCTTGGGCAATAGATTTTCGATGACCTTGATCTTGTCGCTCACCTTCGCACCGCCGAGTATCGCGACGAACGGTTTTGCCGGATTCGCGAGCGCCTTGCCCAGGTAGGCGAGTTCCTTTTCCATCAAGAACCCCGCGACGCCGGGCAAGGATTTCGTCACGCCCTCCGTGCTCGCGTGCGCGCGGTGCGCCGAGCCGAACGCGTCGTTCACGTACACATCGCCGAACGCCGCGAGTTTTTTCGCAAACTCTGGATCGTTCTTTTCTTCTTCGGGATAGAACCGCACGTTCTCCAGCAAAACCACATCGCCCGCGTTCATCGCTTCGACGACGCGTTGCACCGGCTGACCGATACAATCGCTCACAAACGTCACCGGCTTGCCAAGCAGTTGCTCCAAGCGCGTCGCGACCGGGCGCAACGAAAATTTCTGGTCCTTGCCCTTGGGTCGTCCCAGGTGCGAGCACAGGATCACTTTCGCGCCTTGCTCGACCATGTACTGGATCGTCGGGAGCGAGGCGACAATCCGCGTATCGTCGGTCACTTGACCTTTGTCGTCGAGCGGCACGTTGAAATCCACGCGCACGAGCGCGCGTTTATTTTTAAGCGCAATGTCACGAATTGATTTTTTGTTCATCGTTCACCTGGAGGTTGGAAATTGGAGGTTGGAACAATTCCAACCTCCAATTTCTAATTTCCAATTTCTAACTTTTAATTTCCATTGTCTAGAGTTTCGACGCCACCATCGCGACCAAATCCACGACGCGGCAGGCATAACCCCACTCGTTGTCGTACCACGCGACGACCTTGACCATGTTGCCGATGACGAGCGTGTCCATCGAACTGTACACGGATGAGAACGTCGTGCCGCGCAAATCGGATGAAACGAGCGGCTCGTCGGTCACATCGAGGATGCCTTTCATCGGACCCGCCGCGTATTCAAGCATCGCCTCGCGGATTGCTTCCTTGCTCGCTTCCTTGTTCAAGATCGCGGTAAAGTCCACGACTGAAACGGTCGGCGTTGGCACGCGGAATGCCATGCCGCCGAATTTGCCTTTGAGTTCCGGAATCACGAGACCGACGGCTTTTGCCGCGCCGGTTTCGGACGGGACGATGTTTTGCGCGGCGGCGCGCGCATCGCGCAAATCTTTTGCGCCCAGGTCTTGCAGTTTCTGCGTGTTCGTGTACGCGTGCACCGTCGTCAGCAAACCTTTTTCGATGCCGAATTTGTCGTTAAGCACTTTGGCGACCGGCGCGAGTCCGTTTGTCGTGCAGGACGCGTTCGAGATCATCCGATGTTTGGCGGGATCGTATTTGTCATCATTGACACCCAAGACAATCGTAATGTCTTCGTTCTTCGCCGGCGCGCTGATGATCACTTTTTTCGCGCCGCCCGACGTAATGTGCCCCACCGATTTCGTCGCGTCGGTGAACAAGCCGGTGGATTCGATCACAATCTCCGCGCCAAGTTCAGCCCACTTGATTGCGTTCAAATCTTTTTCGGCGCAGACCTTGATCGTTTTGCCATCCACGACCAGGTTGCCATCTTGCGCGGCGACGGTGCCGGCATACGCGCCATACGTCGAATCATACTTGAGCAGGTGTGCGTTCGTCGCGGGATCGAACAAGTCGTTGACGGCGATCACGTCAAGCTTGTCCGCCACGCGCGCCTTGATCGTGCGGAAAACCAAGCGCCCGATTCGACCGAAACCATTAATGCCGATTTTTGTTGCCATGCGACTATCCTCCTTAGTTTACCAACCACGTCACGCGATTCAAATCGCGCGCGTGTGTTTTGTATTGTTGTCGTACCACTGCAAGACCACTTTGGCTAGTTTGTGCGGATCGTGTCGCCAGGGTTTTCCTTCGTCCACGAGATCGGCGAGCGTCACGCGAAACGCGCTCGGTTTCTCGTCGCGCAGACGAACCAATTGGCTGGACGTGTGCGCGGGAAAATTCACGTTCCAATTGCGATTGGCGATGACGTGCGTGAAAACTTGCGCGCCGACGTGTTGTGTCAGCGCGTCCCAGTGATCGTGAACCGTGAACGCGTCCGTTTCGCCGGGCTGGGTCGCGACGTTGCACACGTACACCTTCGCGGCTTTCGAGGCGTGGAGCGCGCGCTGAATATCTTCGACAAGTAAATTCGGAATAACGCTCGTGTACAGACTACCCGGTCCTGCGATGACGAGGTCGGCGTCGAGAATTGCGCGCACCGCATCGGGATATGCCGGAACGTGTTCGGGTTCGAGATACACGCGCTCGATCGGTTTGCCCTGATGCGAAATTTCCGATTCGCCTGCGACGTGCGTGCTGCCATTCGACATCGGCTCGCGCAGATCGGCGCACAGCGTCACACTCTGCAATGTCGAAGGGAGAATGCGTCCTCGCACCGCGAGCACGCGCGATGATTCGAGTAAAGCGCGTTCAAAATTGCCGGTCACGCCCGCCATCGCGGCGATAAACAAATTGCCGAACGAATGCCCGTCGAGTCCCGCGCCTTCGCCGAAGCGGTACTGGAACAACTGGGTCATCAACGGTTCCGAATCGGCGAGCGCGGCGATGCACTGGCGAAAATCGCCGGGCGGCAACACACCCAGGTCGCGGCGCAAGCGTCCTGAACTGCCGCCGTCGTCGGCGACCGTGACAATCGCGGTGAGTTGATCGGTGTGTTCTTTCAATCCGCGCAACAGCGTCGAAAGTCCGGTGCCACCGCCCAGCGCGACGATTTTCGGACCGTGTCGCCGCGCGCGTTGGCGATACAACGTTTCGATCAGATCAGTCTCGTCGGTGATGAACGGCGAGAGGAGCGACTGATTCAGTTTGACGAGCGCGACGGCGACCAACGCGATGCCGAGCAAGCCCATCAGAGCGCCGCGCACCTCGCGCGGAATGAATTGCAGCGTCATGTAGTAGAACGCGTCCGGCATGCGCGCTTCGCGATAAATGTTGATGAGCAGGTAGGCGAAACCCAAACCCAGCATCGTGATGCCGAGGATCAGCAACACGAGCCAGCGTTTGACCCCTAGCCCCACATACAACCATTTCCAACTGGGGCGCTTGAGACGCGCAAAAAAACGCATTCGTTGTTTATCCGTGAGCGCGCACGCTCGGCACCATTATAGTCAAAGCGGGTAAAATCACCAAAACCGGCTTGGCGCTAATCTAAATTGTGCTGTTTAGTTTTGGCATGTCCGAGTTAGGCAGAGCCAAGCAAATACAGCAAACTCACATTCGCTAGGTAGAGCGCGATGAGGAGCGCCGCGTCCCACGTCACGTGCCGGGTCACGCGCGTGGACGCGCGGTAGGTAAGACTGATGATCGCGACTGCGGTCATGACGATAGCGCCGAGACCGGCGACGGCGTGAATCGGCGAAACAAATTCCCAGATCGAGCCGCGCGTGTACGCGAAATCGTACACCGCGAGGATCGCGATATTGAATACGTTACTGCCGAGCACGTTGCCCACCGCGAGGTCTACGGCTTTCATCCGCGCGGCGGCAATCGTCACGACGACTTCGGGAAGCGAGGTGCTGATCGCGAGGAACACGTTGCCGACGAAACTCGCGTCCAAACCGGTCGTGCGCGCAATGTCTTCGCCGATAAACGCGAGCCACACGCCGAGCGCGACGATCGCGAGAGCGGCAAGGGAAAAGATGATCACCGCGCGCCGTGTGGCGATGTGCGTGTAATTCGTCGTCATGTCGCGTGCGCCGTTCGCCATGCTACGTTGCTCGAACGCAAAGAGCATCCGTTGGCTTGCCAAATAGACGAGCAAGATAACCAAACTCGTCGGTGCGACCCAGCCGAGCGTCCACTCGTGCCAGGTTTTGCCGGCTAAGAGACGCGTCGAAGTCAAACCGATGAGCAGAATGCCGAAACCGGCGGAAAGCGTATGACCTTCGTGCGCGTCGTTCAACGCGGCGCGCGGTTGATAGATCAAATCGAGCAACGCGAGGAGGACGAGGTTGAAGAGGCAACTGCCGAGAATGCCACCGACGGCAAGGTCGGGTTCACCGACGAGCGCGATCGCGCTTGTGCCGGTGATGAGTTCGGGCAACGACGTGACGCTGGCAAGCAAGACGGCTCCAATCCAAGAACGTCCCAAGCCGGATTTCTCTGCCAGTACGTCGCCATAATGTGAGAGTTGATTGCCTGCGACAACGATGAAACCGGCGCAGACGATGAATTGGAGCCAGACCATCGGAGAATCAACTGGGTTTGGATGATTCGGTTGGGGCTGGGGGCGTTTCTTTTTTCGGCGTCTCGTCGTCTTTGCCGGCGAGCGCGGCGCGAAACTCGCGAATGGCTTTGCCCATCGCGCGCGTCGTTTCTGGCAAGCGACCGATGCCGCCGAAGATTAGGAACGCGACAAACGCGATGATGATAATGTCGGTCGGTTCAAAGCGAAAAGGCATGTTTTCCTCCCTATCGTCAAACTGATGCGATTGTACCGCCGATACGCCAAGCTGTCAAAACTGAAATCTCTGCCGCGCGAACGCGAAGAGGACGCCCGCGCCCCCAACGACGATGAACAAGATCGAAATCGAATTGCCGATGTGTTCCACCGTGTCTTCGGCGTAGCGGAGCGTCACGATATAGTCGTCGCCGCGCGGCAACGCGATTTGCATCAACGCGAAATCGTCCGCCGTAATCGTGAGGCGCTCGCCGCGATCCGTGACCGCGCGCCAGAGCGGATATGCCTGGATTTTCACGCGCACGCGCGCATCCGCTTGCGCGGCGCGCACGCGCATAATGATTTGGTCGTCCTGTTTGGCGATGAGTTCGACCGTCGCGTTTTCCGCGGCGAGCCATGCGCCGTCCCAGTTCTTGATGCGATAGACGAAAAAGAAACCATTGTTGAAGTACGATTGCACGCGCGGCATCGCGTCGAGCACCGCGCGCGTGCGCTCATCGTTCACGCTCGCGACGATGGCGGTGATGTTGTAGCGTTCGCACTCGGCGACGAGTTGCGCTTCGGTGAATGATTCGAGGGGAACACCAAAGAGCGCGCGATTGTCCTGTTCGTGATTCAAGCCGCGCAGGACGCGCGGGTGCGTTTGTCCCGTCCACATTCGCGCGGCGACCGGCGACCAATGACTGTACGTGCCGCCCATCAATTCGCGATTTGTGTACAGCGGTGTGAGCGACATCAATGTAGTTGCTAGCGATTCAGTCCCGCGCGCGTTCAGTTCGGTCGCGTACGACGTGAACCACACGCGGCCGGGTGTGTCGCGCAACGTATCCCACAATTCAGCGAGCCGATAATCGCGAATCGCTTGACTCAGAAATCGCGGCTCTGCGTTCGGACGCGGGTGAAAAAACGCGACGGTTTGCCAAATTGAAATCGCGAAGAACGCGCCGATGCCGGCGGTGGCGAGCGCGCGCGTCCAGGTTGCATAAGACGGACGTGCCACGAAACGACCGAGCCATTCCGTCAATTCGGATGCGCCCAGCGCGGCGAGCCAGATCAACGCGAAATAATATTCGCCGATCAGACGAATCGGGTCGAGTTGGAAAAATCGTTGCGGTTCGATCAGAACGAGATGCGCGACGAGCATTCCGCCAGCGAGAACAAACGGGAGTGCAAGTACGACGAGGATGACCACGCGTGATTGGACATCGCGTTCGCGGCGCACGCGCCCGAGCGCGAATAATGCGAGCACGGCAAACGGCGCGAGCGACGCATCGGTGAGAATGCGCCAGGTTTGATCGAGCGTCGCGCGCAACATCGGGACCATTGCGCCGGACGAATGCGCGAACAACGGTGCGAGCCAGAACGCGTCGAGCGCGGCGGCGCAGGCGACCAACGCGATCATTTGCATGGCAGAAGGCACGCGCGGCAAACGCCGCGCGAGAATGTACAATCCGAGCGCGAATAAAATCCCCAGCGTATGGTACGGATGCGCGAGCACAATCGCGGCGAGTGTGAGCGCGGCGGCGAAAAAATAACGCGCGCCGCGTCGCTCCAACACGTCAATCGTCCACGCGAAAAACAGCGCGTTCAACCCGAACGCCAGCCGCGACCCAATCATGCCGATGAACGCGCCGGGCGCGCCGTCGAAGAATGCCGGGAACACAAGCGCGAACAGACCCGCACTGAACGCGGTGCGTCGTCCAAAATCTAGGTGACGCACGGCGTAGTAAAATGTAAACCCAGGAAGCGCATAACCGATGAACGCGACCATCGCGTAGATGAACGCGGCGGAGAACTTGCCCAGGGTGAGCACATTCAGCGCCCAACCGAGCAGGAGATAACCCGGCGGGGTGAACTGCAGTTCGGGGTAACCGGCGTACCAGTACGGAATCCAATCGAGCAAACGATGGTGGAGTGGAACGGCGATGTTGAGCGTGTACCACGTTAGCCAATAATGTCCGGGGTGGTCGCCGTAGATGAACACATCGTCGCGCAGGAGAAAGCCGGCGACGAACAGCGCCAGCGCGCCCAGCACACCCAGCGCGAGGAGATCGCCGGTCGCGCGCGACAACCCAGATTTGCCTAGCGCCGGAGTCATTCGTCGGGATGCCCAGGTTGGTCTGTCCGGCTACGCACCACGAACACGCCGCCGGGCAAACTCGTAAGCACGACGATGGCATGGAACAGGAGCGACAAGGCGAACGCGGCTTCGCTCGGCACGCCGATCAATCCGAAAAAAAAGACGGCGGTGGCTTCTTTGGGTCCCAAGCCGTTGAATGAGATCGGTAATAACAAGACAAACGCGATGAGCGGATTGAAGAGGAAAAAATAGATGAGCGAGATGTGGAGATCGAGCGCGCGTGCGACCGAATACCACACGAGCGTGGCAACCACCAGGATACCGGTGGAGAGCGCGATGTTCGCCGCCAGCGCGGCATAGTTGAACCGGTACATTTGAATCGCGTGATAGAAGCGTAACGCCATCGGCTTGAAACGCGCGAACCAGCCAATCGCAAAAATGCGGGCGAGTTGCCGCGCGGCGCGCCGGCTGAAAAAGAACGCGCCACCTATGGCAAAAGCCGTTGCGATAATCGTGGTCGCCGTTTGAATCGCTTCGAGTTCGGTCGAGCGCGTGAGCAATCCCACCGCCAAGCCCGCGCTGATCAGCGTGACGCCAAAAAAAGCGGCAAGACCCAACAGGCGATCTACCACGACCGAGATCGCGGCGGCTTCAGTTGTCCCGCGTCCCGCTTGGGCGAGCATCGCCGCGCGAACGACATCGCCGCCGATGTTGGAGGGCAGGACATTGCCGAGAAACAAGCCGGTAAACGTGAACGTGGCGAGATTCCTAAATGAAATGGCGAGGTGTTGGGCGCGCACAAGCAGATGCCACTTGAGTACGCCCAGTAAGATCGCGCAGAAATAGAGCGCGAGCGCGAGACCCAGCCAAAGTAGTTGCGCGCTCGCGAGCCGCTCGATCAGGTCGGCGCGATTGAGCCGCGTCAACAAGAAAATCAGGACGCCGAGACTGACCGCGATTTTGGCAAAAGACCAGACTCGTTGCGAAATGACAGACTGACTAGCGGTAGCGGAGTGCGTAGGCATTGCGGTAGCCGATGTCGGTGCTGAAACTCGAGAATGCTTTGGCGCGCGCCTGACTCAAGGGATAACGACCGAGCGTGCGTATGCCCCGCGTGGCAATCTGCCGCGGCGCATAGACCTGGCGGCACAACCAATCATATCCTTCGCGCAACTGCTCGACCGTCATCAGCGCGGGACGAAAAGCAACGTGCGCGGTGTCATAATGACGCCACGGAACGTTCGGCAGGAGGCGGTCTTGCGCGATCAACTGTTCGCGCTGGGGCGTGCCGGGGAAAGGCGTCAACACGGTCACGCTGACGCCGTCGAACTCGGTCTCGCGGATGAACTGCCAGGTCTTTTCAAAAACATCGGTGGTGTCGTGGTCGAAACCGAACACAAAGAGACCGACGACATTCAAACCACGCGCGTGAATCGCGCGGACGACGCGCTTGACATCGGCAACCTGCCCCTTGGTCTTGCCGCCCAGGTCACGGCGATTGTCCGGGTTGATGGATTCAAAGCCGATGAAAAACTTGTCCATGTGCGCGCGTCGCGCCAGATCAATCAGATCGGGATACTGCGCGACGATCAACTCGGTTTGCGTCGTCCAACTGCGAATCGGCAAAGGCTCGAGCGCGCGAAAAACTTTTTCGATGTACGCCGGGTCGGTGTGAAAATTCAACCCGAGATTGTCGTCGGTCAGGAAAAAGCGTTTGAGGCGGCGGCGTTCGATCTCTTCCACGATTTGTTCCACCGGACGATGGCGCATGATTTTGCCGGACACGCGCACGGCGGTACAAAAGGTGCAGTTGCGCGGACAACCGCGGGTAATCTCTAGCGAGGGCGTCCAATAGTTGCGATGCTCATCCACGTGCTGGATCACGCGATCGGTGATGGGCGCAAGCGTGTCGAGCGACGCCCATTCGACATCCACATAGCGCGGTTGTAATTTTTCGTTCGCGAAATCGTGAATGATTTGGAGCCAGGTGCGGTACGCTTCGCCGACGACGACCGTATCTGCCCAGGGCGTCACTTCGTCCGGCACGAGCGTAGCATGAACGCCGCCGACGACCACCGTGCTGCCGCGCTGGCGCGCGCGCGTGGCAATCACTTGCGCGCCTTCGATGGTTACCGTCATACTGCTGATGCCGACGAGCGTGCGCGGGTTGAGTCGCGCATAGTTCAATGGTCCCAAGTTTTCATCCCAGATTTCGATCGGGATGTCAGCCGGCACCATCGAAGCGAGACGCATCAACGTATAGGGGGAACCGGCGGCTTTGCCCAAAATCCGTCCTTGGTGCGCCGGCTGAATCAGAACGATTTTTTCGATATCCATACTTTTGTGTGACCTCCACCGTAGTAACTGAGAGAGTACTGGATTTGAGTTACTTTGTCAAACTAGCTCAGAATATAAAGTCACCCATGCCGCCAGCAAAGCGATAAATAGAGTCAATCCAAATTCGGCAAAGATGTTCACCTTATGGAATTTCTATTTTGATATTGCCTAGCCCCATCATCTCATTTCCGCGCACCGGCAGCCATTCCCAGCGTTCGAATGGATGCAAGCCAAGCCATAGTGTGTATGTCCCCGGCGCGGTATCTTTTGGAACGACGAGCGTATGGTGCGATGTAAATACTTGGTCTCTTTGCCACCAATCCGTCGTAGGGTGACCAGCAGCTGGGACACCCTCCTTTTCCGCCACCGGATCTTCTGCGCCAAGCCGGAGTAACAACCAATAGTTTTCCGTTCCATCGCTCAACGCTTGCCATTGGATTTGCGTAATAATCGAATCACCCGGCGCGACCCGCGCCGGCTCGACGCGATAATCGAGCACGCGAATCGCGTTTCCGAAATCTGCCGGGGCAGCCGTGCCACCCAGCTTGGGTAACGCAGTTGGATTCTGCGGCGCTCCGGCAAAAGTTACATTGAGATATAGCAGAACGGCGAGATTCAACGCAAACAATCCGCCATAGATCGCGGCAAGTGCGATTTTTTTGCGTGTTCCAAAAAGGTACCCCACCCCCAGCGTCAAGACAATCACGAACAAGGCTAGTCCTGGAAACAATTGCCGCGCCTGATCCGTTCCTAGTACAGTAAGTGTCCAGCGCGCAAATGCGGTAAGCATCACTGCCCAGAACACGCCAAACGCGGCAACAAGCGCGCGCGTGTGAGTAGCGTGATTCGCCGAACGTGCGGCGCGTGCATGGCGCATCCAACCCAGCAGCGCGAGCAACGGCACGATTCCAAGGATAGCATATATTGCATCCGACATTCTGAGGTGCAGCGCGCCACCAAAGCGTCCCCAGAAACTGGTGTACAAACCCCAGCCGATTATTTTGACCAGTTCATCAGACGTCATCGGAGTAAGACGCTGGGGTGTGGTCAAGAGCACTAGCGCCCAGCCGAGTGGATCGCCATAGTTTGCCAGATTGTAAATGATCCAGGGCGCGACAATGACTGCCGCCACTCCGAAACAGATGGTCACCTGAATCATCCAGGTTTTCCACTGTCGGCTTTGCCACGCGAGCAATGCCATGACAACTCCAACAAATAACCAAACGACCAAGCCACTCAACTTGGCGAGCGTCGCTAATCCCAGCAGTACGCCTAACAGAGCAGCATCGCGCAGGCGTGGTGGTTTCTGCGCGATCCGAAAAATTTGTAACACGCTCACGCTCGACAGCATGATAATCAAGTTGTCGTTGTTCACCAATGCGCTGAGGAATGTGAATGCGGGCAGAAAGGCAACGAAAGCGGTCGCCCCCCAAACGATCCAGGGGTCATTCAAGACAAATACCGATGCGATGTGCCACGTTGCCCAGACTGTGACCGCGCCCATGACGACTGAGAGCAGACGCAGCCAGTGCCATGCCAGCGGAGCGTCTCGATAGGGAAATGCTTCGCGGCGGGTGTGCAATAAAAGATTCGGGGTCTGCGGCTTGTCGTAAGCAAAGTCGGGGTTGGCGATTGGCGCGAATTCGTCCTGCGGAATCCAGAAAACGGCGAGCGCGCTGATAATGTAATACAGTGGCGGTTGATGCGATTCGCCCAAAACCGCGCCTTCAGGCATCGGCAAGCGGTGATGCGCGATCACATACTGCACATACGCAAAGTGCGAAACCTCATCAGGACCTTCCCCGAGTGGAGTCACGATACTGTAGGCGGACGCAAGCGCGATGAACGCGCCAAGCAGAACGGGAAACGCGAGTCGTGTGAAATCAAAGCGAGTTTTCATCCTATCGAAGTGGAAGATTGACAGTAGTGAGAATCACACGATTTTGACCATCTACGGTTTTCAAACGTGTACCTGTCGTCGTATCGTACAATCCAACTTCAATTTGATATGTACCTGCTAGCGCCGCATCGGGAATGTTGAACGTGTGAACGTCCGCGATGTACTCGTTCTCGATCCAACCAGTCGTTGGGAACTCGCCATTCCCAGGTTCGGCGTCGCCGGATGCGATAACCGTTCCTTGCGCGTCGAGCACATGGACGAACACGGTGTACGAGGTGTCCATCAATGCGAGCGCGCGCCAGTGCAACATCAATCGCATGTTGCGTTGCTCATCCAGCGCGAGATCGAAACCCAGCAAGCGCGCCTTTTGGTTGAAGAGCACTTCGACGGGTTGTGAGATTCGTGGCGCAATCGTCGCCCGCACGCGATTCTTGATTTGCACGGTACCCAGTCGCACGACAGTCGGCACGAACGGGAACAATGACGAACCTAGCGATTCGTTTTTGCGCGAGAGCGCGAATTGCACGACGTACTTTCCATCGGCAACATTCGCGGGCACACGCGCGGACGACCAATCGCGCACGAACGAATTCGGTTGCCAATCGAACGGCGGATAACCGACACTGATCGCCGTTTCGCGGCTCGCGACCGTTTTGCCGTTCGCGTCCTCGAGCCACAAGCGCGCGGCAAGACTGTCAGGCACGGGGTTCGCGCCGCTGCGCCAAAGTAAGGTGAGCGGCAAGACATCGCCGGGACGCAATGGCGCGTGTTCGGTGTCGAGCGAATAACCGGCAAGCGTCAGCGCACCAAAATCGGCGTCGGCGATATGCGCGATGTTCCACAACTCGCGGCGCGGCGTAGATGTGTCTGCGGTAGGTTGCAGCGGCGCGATGTCGCGCTGACCGAGCACCGCGTTCGACGACGCGTCATACATTGTAACGTTCACCGCGTACGCGCCGGGCGTTACACCGAGAAACAGCGGCACATCGTACGTGTCCGTGATAATTTCGCCGACGCGCCACGCGGTCGTTGGATACGCGCCATTCACAGGACGATGATCCACTTGACCGACGACGCGCCGATCCGCGCGTACGATTTTCACAGACACCATCGCATCGCGCGCGATGGAATCCGTCACTTGCCAGTACAGTGTTACCCGCGCGACGCGACCATTCTCCGCGTGCCAATGATCTGGGATCGCGGCGAATCGCGTGGTATCCAAATCAAAACCAATCAGCTTGACCGCGCTGAAATCCGCGTCGAGCCATTGTTGCGGCGTGAGGGTTTGCGTAGAGCCAGGTTGCACGCGCACGAGCGCGCCACGCGACGAGAGCGAATATGCGTTCGCGACATCCTTGAGCGGACGCGTCAGATACACCGCGCGATTTTCTTTGAGTGCGCGTTCGACGGCGGCAAGACGCGCACGCTCATCGTCGGCGGGAATGGTTTGCACATCGGGACGAATGCCGCGATTTTCTTGCAAGTATCGCACAAGCGTTGTTTCGCCGACGATGCCGATGATCGTCGCATTCGCCTCGAGCGGCTGGCTCAACACATCGAGTCCGTAATCGTGCACGTCCCATTTTGCCGACAAATCGTTCGTGGCGAAATTGTTGAGTACCAAGTTCAAGGGAATGAATAGAACGAGTAGTATTGCGCCGGCTTGAACGAAAATCGAAAATCGAAAATCGAAAATCGAAAATACGTTTAACAAGGCGTCGGCGCCTGCGCCGATAAAAATCGCGCAGAGCAAAAATGTCGTTAGGAAAAAGACCGATACATCGGCGACGTGATAGTTGAACGCGAACAGCGTGATCGGGATCAGCGCGACGACGATCAATCCCCACTCGCGCGGACGACGCAACAGCCACACCGCGCCGAGCACCGCGAGCGCAAGCGCGACGATGCCGAACTCGTTTTGAAACAGCGTCCAGTAATCCGCGAGATTGCGCTCAATGTTCAACGGATTGCTAGTGAGGAACACGGTGTACTGACTTGCCATCACCCAGTTGAAAAAACCGCCGAGCGTGTTCTCGTACGTGCCATCCGCCGAGCCGATGTTTCCGCGCAGTGGCAAGTACAGGTAGAGCAACAACGGCGCGAGAAAAACAATCGCGGCGCGAATCAAAATTTTGCGATCATGCAGAATCGCGCGATCACTCAACCAAACGTACAGCGCGATGGCAGGATACGTGAGCGCGATCAAGCGATGATGTGCGAGCCCCAAGCCCATCACGAACGCGAGCGCGTAGAGCGCGTGATGCGTGACCCTGGCACCGTCCGCCAGGGCAGGTGTGCGTGACGCGTGACGGAGCGCGAGAAACAACACGAGTGTCGTGAGGAGCATTTGCAGCGTGTAGATTTCGGCGACGACCGCGTTCTCCCAAAACGTCTTGCTCACCGCGAACGTGAGCGCGGCGACGAACGCGGCGATGCGGTACGCGGTGAGTTGCCGCACGACGAGGTACAGCATCGCGATGGCAAGCGCGCCGCACAGCGCGGTGAAAAGGTTCAAGCGATACGCGGCATCGTTCAACGGGACGACGACTGAAAAGAGTTTGCCGAGGAGCGTGTAAAGCGGATACCCAGTTTGATGCGGAATGCCGAGGCGTGTAACGCTGTACTGAAAGTCGAGTGTATCGTCGAAGAGAAACGCGACCGAAGGCGCGAGCGTGCGCGCGTACAACGCGAGTGCGCCGACGAACAACATCGCGCTGAGAAACCAATCGCGTTTGGTGATTTCGCTTTTCATAGCGCGGAAAATATAGCACAGACTAGGGAGATTCGCAAAGTGCGTGGTGCTGTAGCATTTCGTTAGGAGGGCAGGGTGCGGCGCTGACGCGCGGGGAGCCGCGCCGGGTACGTTGGGTGCAGTTTCCAGCACATGTAATACAAAACAAATTGTGTTACTTTAATAATTATGTTATACTCTGATGCGGAGGAGGCAAAATGCAAACCTATACGTCGGCGACAACCAAAGGTCAAGTTTTGATTCCTGTGGCATTGCGACGCAAATTCGGAATCAAAGCCGGCACCAAGATTCACGTCTTTGAGGAGAATGGGCGAATCGTTCTGCAACCCGTTACGCGCGAGCAAATTCGACGCGTGCGCGGCATGTTCAAAGGCGCGGGCGCGCTCAAAGCATTGATGGCGGAACGCAAACGCGAAAGGGAGCTGGAAGATGGCAAAGCAACCGCGCGTCTTCGATAGTTGGGCATTGATGGCGTTTCTCGAAGATGAACCCGCGGCGGAGCAGGTGCAAGCGCTGATCGCCGAAGCGCAAGACATTGAAAATGGGTTGCTCGTCACGGTGATCAATCTGGGCGAAGTATGGTACAGCATGGCACGCGCGCGCGCCGCCGCGGACGCCGACCAAGCCATTAAAGAAATTTTGGGTCTTGGTTTCCAAATGGTGGAGGTGGATTGGGAATTGGCAAACCAAGCCGCCAAACTCAAAGCCAAGCACAAGCTGGCGTATGCCGATTGTTTTGCCGCCGCGCTGGCGCGCCAACACAAACTCGAAATCGTAACGGGCGATCCCGAGTTCAAGCAACTGCAAAGCCACGTCAAGATTCATTGGTTGCCGCAAAATTAATGGGACACAGATTAACGCACATGAACACTGATAATGCAAAAGAAAAACCTGTGTTCATCAGTGTTTATCTGTGTCCCATAAAAGGTGTTGACAATGCCAGACACACTCAAGAAACTCCGCATCTTTGCCGCGTCACCATCCGACGTGGCGACGGAACGCGCCAAGTTGGAAACGGTCGTCGCGTCGCTCAAGCCGACAGCGGATTATCTCGGCTTGACGCTGGAAGTCGTGGACTGGCGCGCGGTTGTGCCTGACGCGGGTCGCGCCCAGCAAATTATCTTTGACCAGTTGAAGCCGACCTCGTGGGATATTTTCGTCGGCATCTTGTGGCATCGCTTTGGCACGCCGCCTGGTGGAAAAGACCCGCAGACGCAAAAAGAATATTTGTCGGGAACGGAAGAAGAATTCCGCGTGGCGTATCGTTTGTGGAAAGAATTCAAAAAGCCGCGCATCGTGATGTATCGTTGCACGCGCGCGATTCCACTCGACGCGGATTTCGCGCAGGCGCAGCGCGTCAAGGATTTCTTCAAAGAGATTCAAGACCCGCAAGGCGAGTTTCGCGTCTTGACGCAATCGTTCGACACACCCGAAGTGTTTGAGAAACTCGCGCTCGACAATCTGCAAAAACTGCTCATCGAGTACGGCGAGCAATCGAAAACGCCCATCACGCCTGAAGTCGCGCAAATCCTCGCGCCCCAAACCCCCAACAACCTCCCGCGCCGCGCCGCGTTCTTTGGTCGCGCGAAAGAGATGGACGTGGTGATGCGCGCGCTCAGCCCCGCCGACCGCACGTGGGGTGTCCTCGTGGATGGCATCGGCGGCATCGGCAAGACCGCGCTCGCGATTGAAGCCGCGTATCGCGCGCAGGATACTTCGTTATTCGACGCGTTCGTGTTTATCACCGCCAAGCAAAACATTCTCAAGCCGACTGGCATTCAAGCGCAAACGCCTGCCGCACGCACGCTCAACGATTTCTTGAACGAGACCGCGCGCGTGCTGGGGCAACCTGGGATTCCAAAACTGTCGTCCGACGAAAAACGACGCGCGCTGCTCGACGCGTTGCGCGCGTCGCGCGCGCTCCTTATCTACGACAATCTCGAAACGCTGTCGAAAGAGGAGCAGGAGGCGATGGCGGATTTTCTGCGCGAACTGCCGCAAGCGTGCAAGGCAATCATCACGAGCCGACGGCGCGGCGGCGAAGGCGCGGTGTGGTTGCGCGTTGAGAAATTGGATTGGGACGCGGCGCGCGGCATCATCGATAACGAAATGGCGCGCGATGTCGGACTGGCAAACAAACTGCGCCGTGTTCCAGAATCGCGCTGGCAGGAATTGTACGATGAGACGAACGGTTCGCCGCTGGCGTTGGTGCATACGCTGGGTTTGATGCGCGTGCGCGCCGCGTTGACGTTTGACGGCGCGCTGGCGATGTTGCGCGGCAATCACGACCCCGATTTGCAGAAATTTATTTTCCAAGAAGCGCACAAAGAGTTGACGACGAACGATAAAGCCGCGCTCGGCGCGCTCTCGTTCTTTGTCCCCTCCGCGACGTTCGAGGCGTGGATGCAAGTGGCGGACCTGTCGCGCAACGCGTTGGAAACGACAATTGACCGCTTGAGCGCGCTGTCGCTGGTGGACGTGCTGGCAGGCGAAGAACGCTACGCCCTGCATCCACTCACGCGCGCCTTTGTCCGCGACGAACTACTTGCCGATGCGAATGTTGCACGCGAAACTGGAATGCGGTTTGCACAATATTGGGTGGATTATGCAGAACAATATGGTGGAAGTAGTAAGGAAAGTTGTAAAACGTATAGCCAACTTGAGACTGAGTGGGCAAACCTAGACGCGGCGATAAAATGGTTTGCTGAAGTCAATACAATTGCGAGGCAAGATAAAGCGCAACTCTATATTGAATTGGTGCGCGCTATAGATGAATTCCTGCGATTTTCTGGACGTTGGGATGAAGCATTGATTCTGAACGGCACCGCATATGAAGAGGCATATAGTATGGGAAATTGGCGCAATGCCGCCTTTTGTGCCATGACTTTGTTTTCTATTAGCGAAGCGCGCGGTAGCGATGTGGATAAAGTATATTGGCAAGATAGATTGGCTGATAGTCTTGGGCACATCGCGAAGCGTGATACGACTTTTGGTCCATTTATTCTCGGAATGGCTGCGTTTCAGAAGAAAGATTACACCGAGGCTGCTCGTCTTTTGAAAGAATCACTTTCTGATTCGCACAATTCAATTTCGGATTTACAACTTGAAGTAACGTTCCACCAATTGGGAACGATAGCACGTGACCAAAAAGAATATGAGATTGCAGAAAGATATTACATGCAAAGCCTGGAATTATCACGCAAGCGCGGAAGTCGCGGACACGAAGTAAAAGTCTACAGTGAATTGGGACAACTTGCTTGTGATTGCAAGCAGTGGGCGAGAGCGCAAGAGTGGTTTGAAAAAGAAGTTGCTCTAGCGAAAGAACTTGGAAACCAGGAATGGGTTGCAGAGGCAACATATAGTTTGGCGCGCGTGCACGAAGCAGAAGGGCACGTGGACTTGGCGCTGCCACTGGCGCAAGATGCGCTGAAGATTTACGAGCGGCTGCGGCACAGGGATTTGGCGGAGGTACGGGAGTTGGTGGAGAGGTTGAAGGCGAACCAGCCCCCTCCCTAACCCTCCCCCGTTCGCAAGTTCAGCGAACAGGGGAGGGGACACGCGAGCGGACTCCCTTCCCCCGTTCACGTTTTTTGTGAACGGGGGAAGGGCTGGGGATGGGGGCTGATCGTCGAACATCGCATCCTAGTGCATCTATAACAATCTTGTTTTGCATTGGGGCTGCGTTTTGCGCTACAAAATCTTTTGCAATGCACAACTGCTTTGTTAATAATGCACTAGGAGCAAAAGCATGACTCGAAATCGTTGGCGCACGACCGAAGCGAACAAATATCGCGCCCGCGAACTGCGCCGAGCGATGACGCCTGCCGAAAAGAAGCTATGGTATCACATTCGCGACAATCAACTCGGCGTGCAGTTTCGCCGACAACACGCGGTCGGTCCGTACATCGTGGATTTCTTTTGTGCGGAAGCAAAATTGGTCGTTGAGGTTGATGGAGATAATCACGGTGAGCCAGCTCAAATCGAGTATGATGCTAAACGAACGCAATGGTTGAATGAGCAAAAAAACTATTGCGTGATACGATTTTGGAATAACGAAATTCTACAGAATATCGAATCTGTGCTATTGCAGATTTCCAATGCATTGGAGTAGTCATGTCCCGAACAAACATTACCGTCTACGGCGCAACGTGGTGCCCGGACTGCAAGCGCGCGAAAAAGTTTCTCGGCGAGCAAATGGTGCACTATGACTGGGTGGACATTGAGAAAGATGTCGCCGCGCGCGCGTACATCGAAAAAATCAACAACGGCAAGCGCATCATCCCGACGATTGTGTTTGCCGATGGATCGTTCCTCGTCGAGCCGACGAACGCACAACTCGCGCAAAAGCTGGGTCTGCAAACGCAAGCCAAGATGCAATTCTACGATCTCATCGTCGTCGGCGGTGGACCCGCGGGCTTGACCACCGCAATCTACGCTGCGCGCGAAGGTATCGAGACGCTCGTCATCGAAAAGAGCGCGCTCGGCGGACAGGCGAGCATCACCGGCGCGATTGATAATTTTCCTGGGTTTCCCGAAGGATTGAGCGGCGCGGAATTTGCGGAACGCATCGTTGCGCAAGCGCGCCGCTTTGGCGTCGAGATTTTGCAAGCGCAAGAGGTCGAGCGCATCGAGGCGACGGACGATTACCGGATCATTCACTTGCGCGATGGTAGTCGTTATTGCGCGCAAGCGATTCTCGTCGCGACCGGCGCGGACTATCGCAAGCTCAACGCGCAAGGCGAAGACGATTTCATCGGCGCGGGCATTCACTTTTGCGCGACGTGCGATGGTCCGTTTTACAAAGGCGCGGAACAAATCGTCGTGATCGGCGGCGGCAACAGCGCGGTCGAAGAAGGATTGTTCCTCACCAAGTTTGCCCAACGCGTGACGATCCTCGTGCGCGGCGAACGCTTAACCGCGAGCCAATTCGCGCAAGATAAGATTTTCGCAATGCCGAGCGCGGTCGAAGTGAAATTCAATACGCGCGTTACCGAATTTCGCGGCAAGGGCAAATTGCAAACGATCGTTACCCAAAACATCGCGACGGGTGTGGTCGAGGAATTATATCCCGACGCGGCGTTCATCTTTATCGGTCAAGTGCCGAATAACCAAATCGTCCGCGAGATGGTCGCGCTCGATCAGTGGGGTTACATCAAGACCGGACACGATCTCGTGCATCACGGCGAACGCATCGAGCGCATTCCGTCTTTTATGGAGACGAGCGCGCGCGGTATTTTCGCGGCGGGCGATGTGCGCGCCGGTTCGACCAAGCAAGTCGCCAGCGCAGTCGGCGAAGGCGCCAGCGCGGCGATTTCGATTCGCGAATTTTTGAAAGGAGAGTGAAATGAAACATTTGTGGTTGATCGTTTGCGCGATTGGTTTGGTCGCTTGCTCGTCTGCCACACCCAGCACGCCCACGCCAACCATCGCGCCAACGCAAGCGCCGACGACGATGGCGATGCCGACGATCATTACTGTGCCGGTCGTTGCGACGCCGGTCGTCATACCGACTCTCGTGTTGACGCAGACGCAACCAACCGCGCTTCCCGCGCGCACCTTGACCGCGACGCGACCCGCACCGACGACGACACTCGCGGCGGGCACTATGCGCGTCAAATTATTTTTCGTTGCGCTCGAAGACAATGGCAAGTCCGGCAAAAAGATCGGTTGCGACGACAGCATCATCGCGGTCGAGCGCGCGATCCCGGCGACGACCGCGCCGCTCACCGCCGTGCTGCGCGAATTGCTCGCGGTGCGCGATACCAAGTACGGACAGTCCGGTTTGCACAACGCGCTTGCCATGTCCGATTTGAAAATTGAGAGCGTTTCGGTTATAAATGAACGTGCCGAGATTCGGTTGAGCGGCTCGCTGAAACTGGGTGGTGTGTGCGACAATCCGCGCGTTGACGCGCAGATCAAAGAGACCGCGCTACAATTCGCGACGGTCAAGCGCGTGGCGGTCTGGATCAATGGCAAGCCGCTCGAAACGCTTTTGTCGGACAAGTAGTTGGAATCGGAGATAGAATCCAGGTTTCTTCAAGAAACCTGGATTCTGATAAACGCATCAAGGAAAGACGGGAATGGAAAATTGGACGCCGCTCGAGTTAGTTCGAAAAATGGATTTGCTTTTGCTCGCGCCGCAATTGGCGCGCGCCGAGATCGAAGCCGGTTGCGAACTCGCGATCAAAACGGATTGTTTCGCCGTTGTCGTCAAACCGCACTACATTGAGCACGTTCGCAAAGTGTTGAAGGATTCGCGCGTCAAGGTGCTGTCCGTCGTCGGCTTTCCGCACGGTGGCGTTTCGACGGCGACGAAAATGTATGCCGCGCAAGACTTGATTCAGCGCGGCGTGGACGAAATCGAAATGGTCATCAACATCGGCGCGTTGCGCGATCACGATGACCTCGCGGTCAAGAACGACATTCAAACGGTGACGAAAATCGCGCGGTTGCATCCGGTCTGTGTGATTCTCGAAGTGGGTTTGCTGACCGACGAAGAAAAAGTGCGTGCGTGCAAACTTGCCGAAGTCGCGGGCGCGTCCACGCTCAAGACGGCGACCGACTTTAGCCCTGGGATCGTTTCGCCGGACGATGTGCGCTTGTTGCGCGCGACGTGTCCGAATTTGCCGGTGCGCGCGGCGGGTGGCATCGCGACCCAAAAAGCGGCGCGGCAAATGCTCGAAGCCGGCGCGGCGAGAATTGCCTCCGCGAACATCGCGCAGATCGTGAACGAGTGACCCAGAACCTTCGAGGTGATGCCTCGAAGGTTTTTCATTCGACTCCCTCCCCGCCGAAAGCGGGGGAGGGCTGGGGTGGGGGTTGGAACTATTTTCACTTCGCCAACGTCTTGAAAGTGAAAACCAAAATTGTAACCCTACCCTAGCCCTCCCCTTGCCAAGGGGAGGGAAGGGAGGGGTGATTCGCCGGGAGGCAGCGATGTTACGACGAGAAATTTTTCTGGTGTGTGTGTCTATTGGATTGTTGTTGATTCTTGGATTCGCCGTGGGCTGTCAGGGCGGCAACCCGTTATCTTCGTCCACCACACCGGCGGCGAGTGCGGCGAGTGCCGGTGTGGATATTACCGTTTACAATCAAAACGTCGCGCTCGTCAAGGATCGGCGCACGCTTCAGCTCAAGTCGGGTGCAAACCAAATTCGTTTCACCGATGTCGCGTCGCAGATTGATCCGACGAGTGTGCAGTTCACCTCGCTGACCGATCCGAGCAACACGCGCGTGCTCGAACAGAATTACGCGTACGATATCGTTGGCTCGCAAAAGATTTTGCAAAAGTATTTGGATCAAACCGTGTCGCTCGTAACCGAGGATGGAAGCAAGTACACCGGCAAATTGCTCAGTGGCTCGGACGATATTATTTTACAGAGCGAGGATGGGCAAGTCACGACGGTGAAACTCGCGCGCGTGCGCGAATTGAAATTCCCGCAATTGCCCGGTGGTCTCATCACCAAGCCGACCCTGGTCTGGATGGTCAACGCGGCGAAAGAGGGTAATCACGACGCTCAGGTGACATACCTGACGAACGGCATTACGTGGAAAGCGAATTACGTGGTCGTCGTGAACGACAAGGACACGGCGATGAATCTGAATGGCTGGGTGACCGTGGACAATCAAAGCGGCGCGACGTACGAGGACGCGAAACTAAAACTCGTCGCGGGCGATGTGCGCCGCGTGACGCCGGCGCCTGCCGCGCGCGATGGCGCGCTGATGGCTGCGCCGACCGCCGCGGCGAAACCCGAACCGCAATTCACGCAACAAGATTTCTTCGAGTACCACCTCTACGCGTTGCAACGCGCGACGACAATTCGTAACCGCGAGACAAAGCAGATCGAATTTGCGACGGCGGCAGGTGTGCCGATCAACAAACTGTTCGTTTACGATGGCGCGAGCAATCTCCGTTTCTACGGTTACCAAATCACCGATGCGAATTACGGCAAGACAAGCAACTCCAAAGTCGCGGTCATGGTCGAGTTCAAAAACAACGAAGCGAACAAAATGGGGATGCCATTGCCCAAAGGGACGATTCGCGTCTACAAAGCCGATGGCGATGGCGGCAATCAGTTCATCGGCGAGGACAACATTGACCACACGCCGAAAGACGAGATGATTCGGCTCAACATCGGCAATGCGTTCGACGTGGTGGGCGAGCGTAAGCAAATGAATTTCACCAAGGTCAGCGACCGCGTGATCGAGGAAACGTACCAGATCAAACTTCGCAATCACAAAAAAGAAGCAGTCGAAGTACGCGCGGTCGAGCACCTGTTCCGCTGGTCGAATTGGGAATTGAAAAACCTGACCCAGGATTATATCAAGACCGACGCGCAGACCATCGAGTTTCGCGTGGGCGTTCCGTCCGACGGCGAAAAGGTTGTGAATTACACCGTGCGGTATTCGTGGTAATGCACGACCGCTGACTTGATTCCAAGACCTTCCAGGCGCTTGTGCGAAAACCTGGAAGGTTTCTTATTGCCATTATCACTCTTTGATGAACCCAGTTCAGGCGGACTGTTCGGGAATCATGCGGTGTAAACGCCGCGGTCGGTGCTCCGCTGTCTGCGGTCTTATTGCATTTTCCCTGGTTTTTTGATACGATAAGGGTGTGAGCCAAGACGACAAAGCAATCACCCTCGGTCATCCTTCGTACGTTTGGCGCTTTGGTCAGGATCGTCGCCTTGATTTGATGCGCCGCTTTGTGCGTTTCCCCAGCGTGATGATTCTCGACATCGGTTGTGGTATTGGCACGTACCTCGACAAGTTTCGCGGTCTCGGCGCGCATGAATTCGGTGTGGACTCGGACATCGAAAAGTTAGAGGACGCGCACCGCAAAAAAAGATTGATTCACATCGCGGCATCGGCGTCCGAAGCGTTGCCGTTCGCCAACGATACATTCCACGTTGTTCTCTTACACGAAGTTATCGAGCACGTCGCCGACGACCGCGCGACGATCCGCGAAGCGAGTCGTGTTTTGAAACGTAATGGGCGCATGCTCGTGTTCGCGCCGAATCGCTTGTATCCGTTTGAAACGCACGGCGCATACTTTGGCAAGTGGTACGTTTTTGGCAACATTCCGTTTATCGGTTGGCTGCCTGACAAGTGGCGCAACAAATTCGCGCCGCATGTGCGCGCGTATCGTCTAAACGAAATCGTTGATTTATTTAGCGAACTCGATGGCGAGTTTCTTTTGCAGACCCAGATTTTTCCCGGCTACGACAAAATCGCGCGGCGCAGCGCATTGCTCGCCCGGTTCTTGCGTTGGGCGACCTACGCGCTGGAGCAAACGTCGCTACGCAAGTTCGGCTTGTCGCATTACATCGTGTGGAAAAAATATGGTCGGCGGCACGTCGCAAGCCGGAAAACGTAAGTGAGATGCAGAAACCAGGTTTCTTCAAGAAACCTGGTTTCTGTCTAGTCGGCTTGTTTTGGCAAAAGCCGAGTCAATTCCGCGACCGAATCGAGTTGCTCCAGCCGCCACACCAGGTCGAGCGCCTGCTCGCGCTGCGCGAACACGCGCGCGCTGTTCCGATTGAATTTGGCGGCGACTTGATCGTCGCTCATCGGGTTGCCCGCGTGTCCGCGCGGGTAACGCTCCTCGCGCGAGTGGACCGCGCCGTTTTTCATCGTCACCGTGATGCGATTCGGAATACTTTCCGGATAGCGCGCGGTCAGTTCCGCGGATTCGCGCAACTGGGTGCGCGCGAGCAGATCGCGAATGCGTGCGTCGCGTAATCGCGCCGGGGAAAAAGTAGACTCGTCTACTTGACCGTCAATCAGCCCGGCAATCGCAATGTACTGCAAACTGTGATCGGCGGTCTCGCGCGTCGTCGGTTTCCATTTCTCCGGATCCATCGCGATGATTTCGTACGCCGCCTTGAACGTTTCGATTTCGACGCGCGCGATGTTTTCCCAGTTGCCGATTTCGTTGTGCAATTCCACCGCGACATCCACGGCGCTTTGCGCGTGATATTCGACCGGATATTTTTTGATGTACGAATCGCAAATGCGATGCGGCGCGTCGCCGCGCGCGATGCGCGTGAGCGCAGCGTCGTCGAACGCATTGCCGCCCAGCATTTGGCGAATAAAGCCCATCTCGCCGATGAACGGTTCGAACGGTCCGGTCAATCCGCGCGACGCGAGCAGCGCGCCGAACAAGCCATGCCGCGCCGAGTTCGCCGCCGCCGCGCCTTTCCACATCGAGAGTTCGCCCGCCCGCGTTTGGCGCATCGCCGCGTGCGGCACCATCGCGATGGAAATCGCGTGCGCGGCTTGCTCGGCGGTGAGATTCAACAAACGCGACGCGCCTGCCGCGACGCCGATGCCGATGTAATTCACGTGATCCCAGCGATGCTGGCGCAGGCTTGCCGCGTCGCACAAGTTCATGCTGATTTCGTACGAAATCGCAATCGCTTCGGCGAGCGCGCGCCCACCCAGGTTTTTCCACTCGGCGAGCGCGAGCAACGCAGGAATGCAATCGCTCGGATGGAGCGGTTCGCGCGAGAGGTACGTGTCGTTGAAATCGAGATAACGCACGGCGACGCCATTCGCAAACCCGGCAACTTCGGGGTTGGCTTGTAGGCGCGATCCAAAAATAGTCGTGCCATCTTGCAGCGGATACTGTTCAGCGTACGCGCGTGCAACGGTGGGCGAATCGTCGTTGATCGCCGCGCACATTACGCCGAACGAATCAATGATGCGGCGTTTGACCTCGTGCAACGTGTCAGTGGGCAAGGCATGGTTTTTTGTTGCGTACGTCGCGAACATGTCTTGATAACGATCTTTCACTTGACTCCTCTGTGGGGCAAGTTTCCAACTTGCTCATGGTCCCGATCTTGTGAAGCAAGGCAAGTTGGAAACTTGCTCTACAATTCTCCGCGCGCAATGTTCACTTGGCAAATTTGCTGTCGAGTTCCTCGAATTCGCTCAGTCGCACGACGCGTTGGCGTTCGTCCCACGCGATCATGCGCGACACGAGTGACGCGCTCGATCCTTCGTCGCGCAGAATCGCGAGCGAATGTTGAATGGAGTGCATTGCAACGCGTAACAGTGTATTTGGATAGATGACGAGCTTGTAGCCAAACTCTTGCAACTCGCGTGCACTGAACATGGGTGTTTTCGCGCCTTCGGTCATGTTGAACAGGAGCGGCGCGTTGATCTCGCGCGGTAAACGCGCGATCAGCTCGGGTTCGGTGGGCGCTTCGACAAAGATCACGTCCGCGCCGGCTTGCGCGTACAATTGCGCGCGGCGAACGGCTTCGGCATAACCGTGCGTCGCCAGTGCGTCGGTGCGCGCGATCAATACCAGGTCGCGATCCGCGCGCGCGTCCAGCGCGGCGCGGATTTTCTGAAGCATTTCCCCGGCGGGAATCACTTCCTTGCCGGAAAAATGCCCACACTTTTTTGGGCTGACCTGGTCTTCGAGTTGAATCGCGGCGACGCCCGCGTGCTCGTACTCGCGGATCGTGCGTTGAACGTTGAGCGCGTTGCCGTACCCGGTGTCCGCGTCGGCAATTACCGGCGCGGTAGTTGCGGCGACGATGCGGCGAATATGTGCGATCATTTCCGTCATCGTCAGCAAGCCGATGTCGGGCAGAGCGAACTGAGCGTTCGCGATGCCGGCGCCGGTCGCGTACACCGCGCGAAACCCAGCTTCTTCGATCAAGCGCGCGGTCAGTGCGTCCGCCGCGCCGGGTGCAATCAAAATACTTGGTTCGGCGAGGAGTGTGCGGAGGAAAGTGGTTCGGTTCATTTCTTTCGATCCTTGGCGCGTTCGCGATGGTTGCGCGTCGCGCTGCGAGTCGAGATGCAGTATACGGAGATTCAGACAAAAAATCAAAATTCCAAATGGTTCGTTGCGTACAAGTCCATCGTTTTTTGAAATAGCATTTTTGTTCGGAATTGAGTATAATGAGCGCGGATAAATTCCGGGAGAAATATTTTAATGGCATCAAATTTCGGCATCATCAAGCCAATCGAAATTGATCACGAGATGAAGAACGCGTACTTGGATTACGCGATGAGTGTCATCACCTCGCGCGCGTTGCCCGATGTACGCGATGGACTCAAACCGGTGCAACGGCGCATCCTGTACGCGATGGGCGAGATGGGTTTGCGCCACAATGTCGCGTATAAAAAATGCGCGCGCATTGTCGGCGATGTGCTAGGGCGTTATCACCCGCACGGCGACCAAGCCGTGTACGATGCGCTCGTCCGCATGGCGCAAGATTTTACGATGCGCTATCCGTTGATTGACGGACAAGGAAATTTTGGCAGTATAGACGACGATCCGCCAGCCGCGATGCGTTACACCGAAGCGCGCCTCACCGAAATCGCGGAAGAGCTGTTGCTCGACATTGATCGGAACACGGTGGATTTTAGCGACAATTTTGATGGCACGATGCGCGAGCCGCGCGTCCTTCCCGCCAAAGTTCCCAACTTGTTGCTCAACGGTACGGCGGGCATCGCGGTCGGCATGGCGACGAACATTCCGCCGCACAATTTGAACGAACTCGTTGACGCGATCAATTACCTGATTGCGAACTGGGAAAAAATTGAAGACATCGAAATGGACGACCTGATGAAATTCGTCCAGGGTCCCGATTTTCCGACGGCAGGTATCATCCTCGGCGCGGAAGGCATCAAGCAAGCATACGCGACCGGCAACGGGCGCATCGTCGTGCGCGGCAAGATTCACACAGAAGAAGCGGGCGGCGGCAAATCGCGTATCGTCATCACCGAACTGCCGTACCAGGTCAACAAGGCATCGCTCATCGAACGCATCGCCGATCTCGTGCGCGACCGCAAGATCGAAGACATTAGCGATTTGCGCGACGAGTCCGACCGGCAGGGCATGGGCATCATCGTCGAATTGAAGCGCGGGGCGGACCCGAAACCGGTCATCAATCAACTGCTCAAATACACGCCGCTGCAAACTGGGTTTAGCATCAACATGCTTGCGCTCGTCGAAGGCGAGCCGAAGGTCTTGTCGCTCAAACGGATGTTGCAGTTGTACGTGCAACACCGGCAAGAAGTCGTCACGCGCCGCACCAAATTCGATCTCGAAAAAGCCAAAGCGCGCGCGCATATTCTCGAAGGACTCAAAATCGCGCTCGATCATCTCGACGAAGTTATCCGAACGATTCGCCAATCGCCGGATGCAGACACGGCGAAGGAACGTTTGATCAAGCGTTTCAAGTTGAGCGAGCTTCAGGCGCAAGCGATTCTCGATATGCAACTGCGTCGCCTCGCCGCATTGGAACGCAAAAAGATCGAAGATGAACTTGCCGAAGTTAAAAAGCAAATCAAGTTCCTCGAAGATTTGCTCAAGCATCCCAAAAAAATCCTGGGCGTCATTTCCGAAGAACTAACCGATTTGAAAAAACGCTTTGGCGATGTGCGGCGCACGCACATTTCGGAAGGCACCACCGAGGAACAACAGACCGAGTTCAAGGAAGAAGACCTGGTGCAGGAGCAAGCGGTGCTCGTGTCGGTGACGCAACGCGGTTACATAAGCCGAATGCCGCTGACTTCGGTGCGCCGCACGGCGACCGGTTCCAAGGGTGTGCAGACGCGCGAAGAAGACGCGGTGCAGTACTTGATTCCCGCCGTCACGCGCGACACGCTCTTGCTGTTCACGAATCGCGGCAAAGTGTACCCGCTCCGCGCGCATCAAGCGCCGGATGTCGAACGCCAGCCGAAAGGTCTGCCACTCAACAATTTCCTCTCGTTCGAGCAAAACGAACGCGTTACCTCCGCCGTCGCGGTCTCCGATTTTTCGCAAGCCGAATTCTTGACGATGGCGACCGCGCAAGGGCGCGTCAAGCGCACGCCGCTCGCTGAGTTCGACGGGATTCGCGCGAGCGGTGTTGCCGCGTTGAACCTTGCGGACGGCGACGAGCTGGGTTGGGCGCGGCTCACGCACGGCGACGGCGAATTGTTCTTTGTCACCGAGCAAGGTCAAGCGTTGCGTTGCAAAGAGGAAGACGTGCCAGTGCAAGGTCGCGCGGCGGGTGGCGTCTACGGCATCAAGTTGAACGAGGGCGACAAGGTCGCTTCGATGGACCAGGTTCAGCCGGATGGATTCGTGCTTCTTGTGACGACGAAAGGGTACGGCAAGCGCACGCCGATCAAAGATTATTCGATCCAGGGTCGCTACACCAAGGGCGTTTCGACGCTCGGACGCGATCCGGCGCGCGCGGGCATCGTCGCGGCGGCGCGCGTCGTCAACGAAGAAGACGACGTGACGATCATCTCGACGAATGGTCACGTGTTGCGCGCGCGCGTCGCGAATATGCCCAAGAGTAAACGCACGTCGAAGGAACCTGAAGTCATCAAGTTGAAAGAAGGCGACGCGGTGGCGAGTATCGCACGGCTGGAAAGTGAAAAGAAAAGTAAACAGTGAACAGTAAACAGTGAACAGCCGGGCAGTGCTACTGTTCACTGCCCCACTGTTCACTGTTCACTGGAGGAATCATGTCCAACGTCCACGTTTCAAATCATCCGTTGATGCTCCACAAACTCGCGATGTTGCGCGATGTGAAAACCGAGCCGAAAAAATTCCGTGAACTCATCCGCGAGATTTCCATTCTACTCGCGTACGAAGCAACCCAGGATTTGGCGCTCCAAGAAAAGAACGTCACTACGCCATTGACGCAAACCCAGGGATTTGAACTCAAGGAGATGATCGGTCTCGTGCCGATTCTGCGCGCGGGATTGGGCATGGTCGAAGGTTTCTGGGAAATGATGCCTGCCGCCGAAGTGTGGCACCTGGGTTTGTATCGCGATCACACGACGTTCGAACCGGTGCGCTACTATAATAAACTCCCGGTCGCGCCAACGGTGGACGTGTGCGTGATTCTCGATCCAATGCTCGCGACCGGCGGCACCGCCGTCGAAGCGGCGCGGATGCTCAAGAATTGGGGCGCGAAACGCATCAAGTACGTCGGACTCATCGGCGCGCCGGAGGGCATCAAGCGATTGCAGGACGCGCATCCCGACGTGCCGATTTATCTCGCGGCAGTGGACGATCATCTCAACGAACACGCGTACATCGTTCCCGGCTTGGGCGATGCGGGCGACCGGCAGTTTGGAACGGGATAACCAAGTGAACAGTGAACAGTAAACAGTTACCTGTTCACTGATGACTGACATGAACCGACCCTCCTGGGATCAATATTTCATGGACATCACGCTCGACGTGTCGCGTCGCGCGACATGTTTGCGCGCGCAAGTTGGAGCAATCATCGTCAAGGACAAACGCATCCTGACAACCGGTTACAACGGCGCGCCAAAAGGTCTGCCGCATTGTCTCGATGAAGGATGTGAAGTGATAGACGGGCATTGCGTTCGTACTTTGCACGCGGAACAGAACGCGATCATCCAAGCCGCGTTGCACGGCATTTCGCTCGAGGGCGGCACGATCTACACGACGCATCAACCGTGTCACGTCTGCGCCAAGATGATTATCAACGCGGGGCTAGTGCATGTCATTTATGCTGGCAATTACCCGGACGAATTAGCGATGAAGTATCTCAAGACTGCTGGTGTGCGCGTAGACCATTTCGATTTGGGTGACCGCACGCCCGCGCCGCCGCCGAGTGTGATCAAGTAATTTACACGCCGTTTACATGCGGCTCATTTTCCTCTTAACCGCGCACGCGAAAATAAACGCGATGAAACCGCAATCCCGTTGGCTCGATCCACTCATCGCGTTTTTTATTTTCGCGATTTGTCTCTCGCTTTACAACGCGACGCTCACACCGAGTTTGTCGTACGCGAGTCCCGATGGCAATGAACTCACGACTATCGCGGCGACGCTCGGCTTGGCGCATCCTCCCGGTTATCCACTCTTTACCTGGCTCGGCAAACTCTTTACGTTCGTCCCAATCGGCGATGTCGCGCATCGCACGAACTTGATGTCCGCGACGCTCGCGGCGGCGGGCGTCGCGATTTTGTATCTCATCATGCGTCACGTCGAATTGTCGCGCGTGATTGCCGCATTGTCCGCACTGCTCTTTGGCGTTTCAACCACGCTCTGGTCGCAAGCGGTCATCACCGAAGTGTACGCGCCGAACGTTTTTTTCATCGCGTCGATGGTGTGGCTGTTATTAAAGTGGGCGGACCCCACCCCAGCCCTCCCCTTGTCAAGGGGAGGGGGCGGGAGGGGTTTCTGGTTCATTGCATTCGCGCTCGTCTTCGGCTTGTCGCTCGGCATGCACTTGAGCAACCTGGGATTCGCGCCGGCATTCGCGCTCTTCGTCTTTCTCACCGATTGGCGTATCCTCAAACGACCGCTGACGATTCTCAGCGCGTTCGTCGCGTTTATGATCGGCGTCGCGCAGTACGCTTGGATTCCGCTCCAAGCCGCGACGATCACCGAGCCGTTGCTGACGCGTTATCCGCTCAACACACCCGTCGGTTTCTATGTGTACACGCTCGGTGCGTTCACCAACTTACGATTCGCGTTTCCGCTTACCGCGATGCCGGACCGCATCGTTATTTACGTTGGATATGCGATCGCCAATCTCACGCCGGTCGGATTCGCGCTGGGTATTCTCGGCATGTGGGTGTTGTTGTTTCGTCTGCCCAGACATTTCTGGCTTTTCATCGGAATGTGGTTCGTCAACGTCTGGTTCTTTACGCAGTACAAAGTTTTCGATCTCGACGTATTTTTCATTCCCGCGCATTTTGTCTTTGCGATTTTCGTCGCGTTTGGCGCGCAACAACTCGGCGACTGGTTCGGCGCGTTGTTGACGCGATGGCGTTTCTCACCGCGCGCGCGTTCGTTCGCGTTGATCGTTGCGTGTGTGATTTTTCTCGCCGTGCCGCTTGCATCGCTCACCGCGATTAATTTCCGTGTGAACAATCGCGCAACCGATACGATCATTCCCGATTTCTATCAGAACGTGTACGCGATGTTGCCGCGCGACAGTGTGCTCGTCGGTCGGCGTGCGGTGTTCGCGTACGATGCGTTTTTCTGGCAAGCGATTTACAACGTGCGTCCCGATGTGACGCTCCCGGTCGCGCGCAACATTCCTCTGCCGCAACGCGATGCGCCGCTGTACACGACGGTGCGCGTCGAGAATGGTCAAGTCCAGGGTGGTATCTTTGCGCCGCCACGTGAGCTCTTGCCGCTCGACGCGTGGTACATCCCAGTTCTGATCGGCGATGGACGCGACCTGACCTTGTATCGCGCGAGCGCGACGCCGCCCGCGTTGATCGTCGCGGACGCAGAACCGCCATCGCGAGTAAATCACGATTTTGGCGGATTGGTCTTTCTCGGATATGATATGACGCGCGTGGACGATGCGCCGCGCCCGCGTGTGCATCTCAAAACGTACTGGCGCATCACGCAACCGCGCGCGTACGTGATTTCGACGCGCGTGGACGGGACGACGCTCGAAACGCACGACCTGGGATTTGGGAATCTCGCGCGCTATGTGCGCGAAAATCGCGTGCCGCGTGATGGTGTCATTGTCGAAGAGTACGATTTGGTGATTCCATCGTACTTGAAGCGCGGCGCACATCGGTTGCAAATCGGAACGGCGGAATTCGCGGCGACCGGCATCTCGGTCGAGTGGGTGGACGCGGGGAGCGTGCTAGTGAAATGATGGGCGGGGGAATGTCACGCAAAATCATGATCGGTTGTGGCGCGACTTTTCTCATCGCGTTGATGCTCGTCTGCGCGTTGTCGTTCGGCGTGATGGGCATCGCGCGGAACGTGCAAGCGCAAGGCAAGTTACCGAACGCGGGCATCGCCGGCGCGACAGGGTCGCCGAATGTGCTTGGCGTTTTGGAATTCTACGGCGAGAATACTTTGACGGTGACGACCGCGCAAGGTCCGCGCACGATTGGCTTGACGGACAAGACGACGGTGCGACGCGGCAGTGAAGGCGCGCCCGCGACGTTTGCCGATCTGCGACCTGGTGTCAGCTTGGCGATCTGGGGCGACCCAGGCAACAATCGGCGGGATCTCGTCGCGCGGGTGATTGTGATTTTCGCGAAGTGACGGAGTGTGATGTGATCTTTCTTAAGCTAGGCGGCTCGGCGATTACGGACAAGACGCGCGAGGCGACCGCGCGCCTGGATGTGATTCGGCAAATCGCGCGCGAGGTGAAACACGCGCGCGAATCGAATCCCGCGCTCGAACTCTTGATCGGTCACGGGAGCGGGTCGTTCGGTCACTTTGCCGCGCGGAAATCCGGTTTCGGCGCGCAAGGTGATTGGCGCGCGTACGCGGAAACCGGCGCGGCGGCGGCGCGGCTCACGCGCATCGTCACCGATGCATTTCTCGCGGAAGATATTCCCGTCGTGGCGATGCAACCCTCTGCGTCCGCGCGTTGTCGCGATGGGCAGCTCGTCGAACTCGCGACCACGCCGATTGAGACCGCGCTCAAGCACGGACTCGTACCGCTCGTGCATGGCGATGTCGCGTTCGACGAAACGCGTCGCATGTCCATCGCGTCCACCGAAATGATATTCGCGTACCTCGCGCCGGTGCTGAAGCCCACGCGCATTCTACTTGCGGGAATCGTGGATGGTGTGTTTACTGCCGATCCATTCGAGGACGCGTCCGCGCAGTTGATTCGCGAAATCACGCCCGGAAATTTTCCGCACATCATCGCGCAGTTGCAAGGGTCGCATGGGATTGATGTGACGGGAGGAATGCTCGCCAAGGTGCAAGGCATGGTCGCGCTTGTCGAACACGCGCCGATGATTCGTGTGCGGATTATCAGTGCGTTGCGTGAGGGAGTGATCGCGCGCGCGCTGATGGATGAATCGTTTGATGAAGGGACGCTCATTCACGCTGTATAAAAACGCAAACTTGCACAAGTTGTTCGACAGAGACCAGGTTTCTCCAAGAAACCTGGTCTCTTGTTGCTAGGACGATTTCCATCGCGCGTCTATCGCTTCTCCATCACTCTTCCACACGCCTCTTGTATGATGCAGACAACAAAACAGGAGGCAATGCGAATGTCCACGAACAACTTGTTTCTCGATCTCAAACCAAAAACACCCGCCGCACTGCGGCGATTCAAAATGATGTGGAGCGAACGCGCGCGTCGCCTAACTCAACTTGCGTTCGCCGGCTTCATCCTCGCGTTGAGCGTGATGCATAACCTCGCGACGGAAGATGGCGCGGTCGCTTCGATTGATGCGCTGTGCCCGTTCGGCGGCGTCGAAACTTTTTGGCGCTGGGTGTCGAGCGGTGGTCAGTACGTTTCCAAAACGCATCTCTCCAATCTCATCCTGGGCGGCGGTTTGTTGCTGGGTGTTCTGCTCGCGGGCGGCGCGTTCTGCGGCTGGGTCTGTCCGTTTGGTGCGGTGCAGGATTTGATGACCTGGGTGCGGAACAAACTTCGCATCAAAGAAATCAGCGTACCCGAATGGCTCGACAAAATTTTGCGCTATGGTCGCTATGTCGTTCTCGCGCTCGTGCTCTATCAAACGATCTTCACGGTCAAACTCTGGTTCGCCGATTGGGATCCGTATCGCACACTGTTCGGTCTGGGTTGGTTGTTCGAGTTCGATCTGTCTACGAGTTGGTTCGCATACGCGTTTGTCCTCGTCGTGCTTGTCGCCTCGCTCTTTGTCGAACGCGCGTGGTGTCGCTACACGTGTCCGCTTGGCGGCGCGATTAGTCTGGTCGGCAAGTTGAGCGTCTTGCGAATTCAACGCAACGGCGCGGCGTGCAAAGGATGCAACGTCTGCGAAAAATCGTGCCCGGTGAAATTGCCGGTCGCAACGGTGGATCGCATCAGCAGCGATTGTATCGGTTGCTTGCAGTGCGTCGAGTCATGTCCGCGTCACGCGACACTCGAAGTCAAGATCGCGCCGGTGTGGTTGCCGAATCTCAATTCCGCGCAAGCCGGAAAATAAAGGAGCCAAAATGCGTGTCAATCCATTTTTCATGCCGATCATCCTGATCATGGCAATGCAGGGGACTGTATTCACTGCACAAGCGATGGGTCAGTGGTCAACGAGTGGCAAGACCTCGGTCAATCTCGAAAAGTTAACGCCTGCCGATCTCAAGGGGTGGATGACTCTGCAACAAGTGGTGGATGGTTTGCAGATTTCCAAAGAGCAGGTTTACGCGGCAGGCAACATTCCAGCCGATACGCCGTTGACGACGCCGCTCAAAGATTTGGAAAAACTCGTCCCAGGATTCGAAACGTCGGTTCTGCGTGACGCGCTGACCGCGCAACGTGGGACGACGACTGCACCGGCTGCGACGACATCCGCGCCGGCGCAAGCGGCAACTCCCGCGGCGACACCCGCCGCGACCGCGACACACACGGCGGGTACCGGCACTGGGACGGGACCGACGCCAATGCCTGCCGGACAAATTCTCCCAGCGAGCCAGATCAAAGGAAGCATGACTCTGCGTTCGGTGAGTGAACAGACCGGCGTGCCGCTCGCGAAAATTCTCGAAGGGCTGAAGCTCTCAGCGGACACGAATCCGGAAATCGCGTTGCGCGATCTCGTTTCGCAAGGCAAGATTTCCGAAGTGACGGACGCGCAAAAAGTTGTGGAAGCGTTGCAAGGAAAGTAATTTGTGAAGCGTGAGGCGTGAGACCGGTTTACGCATCACGCCTCACGATTCACGGTTTATGCTATAATCAGCATCGGTCAATCCAAAATCCAAAATCGAAAATCGAAAATTCCCAATGGCAACTCGCATCCTCGTCGTGGACGACGACAAACAAATCGTCCGACTCGTTCAATCGTATCTCGAAAAATCTGGGTTCGTGGTGCTGACCGCGTTCGACGGTGAAAACGCGCTCCGCATTATTCGCCACGAACGCCCTGATCTTGTCGTGCTCGATTTGATGTTGCCGGGCAAGGACGGCTGGGACATCACCCAGGCGATTCGCGCGGACGCGAATCTCGCGGCGACGCCGATTTTGATGCTGACCGCGCGCATCGAAGACACCGACAAAATCCTGGGTCTCGAACTCGGCGCGGACGATTATCTGACCAAGCCGTTCAATCCGCGCGAAGTCGTCGCGCGCGTGCGCGCAATTCTGCGCCGATCCAGCGCCGCGCCCGCCGCGTCGCGTGTCATCGAAATTTGCAAACTGCGCCTCGACGCAGATCGGCATACCGCGAGCATCAACGGCAACGCGCTCGAAATGACGCCGACCGAATTTGCTCTGCTCAAAACGCTGATGGAAAATCCGAATCACGCGTTCACGCGCGGCGAGTTGATCGAAAAGGCGCTCGGTTATGCGTACGAAGGATTGGAGCGCACGCTCGACAGCCACATCAAAAATCTCCGCAAAAAAATCGAGGATGACCCAAGCGACCCGCAGTACATCGAGACGGTGTTTGGCGTCGGTTATCGTTTGAACGACGAAGGCAAAAAGAAAAAATGAATCGCCTCTGGGTTCGTCTCACGCTCGCGTTTCTGATCGTCACACTCGTCGGCGTTGCCGTCGTCGCGTTGATCGCGGATTGGAGCGCGAACAATACGTTTCGCCAATATCTCGCGCGCCAAGACGCACTCACGCAGAGTGGCGCGCTCGACGCGCTGGCGGCGTTTTATCAACAGCGTGGAACCTGGGATGGCGTCGAGACGATGCTGGTGAATGCAAACCTGGTTTTGCCGGCGGGACGCGGACGCGGACAAGCGAGCCAGGGTCGCGGACGTCCGCCGCTCGTGCTCGCCGATGCGAGCGGACGTGTGGTGTTCGATGAACGCGGCACAATGGTCGGAACGACGATCAGCCCGGAGGATCGCGCCGGCGCGTTGCAAGTCGTTTCGGATGGAAAGACAGTTGGGTATTTGTTGTTCGGTTCGCAAGGGCGCGGCGCACTTGCGCCGGGCGAGCAAGCATTTCTCGATCAATTACGCGTGGGCTTTATCGTTGCCGGGCTGATTGCGAGCACGCTTGGCGTTTTATTGGGACTCGTCATCAGCCGCACGGTTGCCGCGCCGCTCGCGCAGGTCGCGCAAGCCGCGCGTGGGTTCGCCGCGCGCGATTGGCACGCGCGTGCATCGGTACGCGGCGCGGAGGAAATCGCCGAGGTCGCGCGCGAGTTCAACACGATGGCGGACGAACTACAACGCGCGGAAACCTTGCGCCGAAATTTGATGGCGGACATCGCGCACGAATTGCGAACACCGCTCACCGTTCTGCAAGGCAACCTGAGTGCGATGCTCGATGAAGTGTACCCGCTCGACCGCGCGGAAATCGCGACGCTGTACGACGAAACGCGCGTGCTCGCGCGGCTCGTCAACGATCTGCGCGAGCTTTCGCTCGCCGAGTCGGGGCAACTGCCGCTCAATGTGCAGGCGGTGGAGGTTGCCGCGCTCGCGCAAACGGCAGTCGCGAATTTCCAAGCGGCGGCGGATTTGCAGAATGTACGCGTGACGTGTGATGCATCGGACGCGTTGCTCGCGCGCGCCGACCCAGATCGGCTTGCCCAGGTTTTCCGGAACTTGCTATCAAACGCGTTGCGGCACACGCCGAGTGGGGGAGCGATTCGTGTTCGGTGTTCCGTGTTCGATGGTCAACCAGAATTTGTGACGGTGAGCGTCCAGGACACTGGCGATGGCATCGCGCCGGAAGATTTGCCGCGCGTGTTCGACCGATTTTATCGCGGCGACAAATCGCGCGCGCGTGCGAGTGGCGGGACTGGCTTGGGGTTAGCGATCGCGAAATCGTTGATTGAAGCGATGGGTGGAAAAATCGGCGTGGAGAGTGAACGTGGCAAGGGAAGCAGGTTTTGGTTTACGGTACCGACAACATGAAAAGACCCTGCGGGTCTACGAAACCCGCAGGGTCTTTTTCTGATTATCCCACCAAGCCCCATCGTTCGCGCACGCGCGCTTCAATCGGCGCGAACACGAGACGGTCCACGATCAATCCAATCGCGATGATGACGAACATCACCGCGATGACCTGGCTCATATCATTCAACTCGCGTCCCATCGTCAACAATTGTCCCAAGCCGAGCGACACGTAGAGCAATTCCGCCGCCATCAACGAGCGCCACGCGAAGGACCATCCCAGTTTCATCCCCGTGATGATCGAAGGTAACGCGGCAGGGAGGATCACTCGCGCGTACATCTTCCAGCCGCGTGCGCCGAGGTTGCGCGCCGCGCGCAAGTAAAGCGGCGGCGTATTCTTGACGCCGGCTTCGGTCGCGGTCGTGATGGCGAGCAACGCGCCCATCACGACGACGAACAACATCGCGGTCTCGCTCAACCCGAACCACAACAGCGCGAGCGGCAGCCAACAAATCGAAGGCAGTGCTTGCAGACCGAGCACGACCGCGCCGATGGTGTCGTCGAGCACGCGGATGCGACCGAGCGCGAGTCCTAGCGTAGTGCCGAGTATCGCGGAGATGCCAAACCCAATTATGATGCGTTCCATGCTCGTGAGGATTCCCAGGATGAACGTTCCATTTTGGAATCCGCGCGTGAGCGTGCGCGCGACGCCGAGTGGGGTTGGAAAAACGTACTCGGGATAGATTCCCAGGATCGCCAGCAATTGCCATCCAATCAGCAACGCGGCGAAGAACGCAAGCTTGCGAAAGAGTGGATTATGAAATATGGTAGAACGATTCACAGCACATCATCCCCTACCATTTGTGCTTCAAATTCGCGCAGACGATTTGTAACCAAGTCGTGTTGGCTGGCGAGCACATCGTCTTTGAGCATAGCCATCATCTCGCGCGATAAATCCACGACGGCGTAACTTTCAATTTGGCGCGGACGCGGCAAATCCAATGTCCATTCGCGTTTGATGCGCGCCGGACGCGCCGAAAAGACGACAACGCGGTCGCCGAGCACGATGGCTTCGCGGACGTTGTGAGTGACGAAGAGAATCGTTTTATTCGTCGCGCGCCAAATTGCCTGCAATTCACCGTGCAGTATGTCGCGCGTTTGCGCGTCGAGCGCGCCGAATGGTTCGTCCATCAACAGTACGTCCGGGTCGAGCGCGAGCGCGCGCGCAATCGCGGCGCGTTGCTTCATGCCGCCGGACAATTCGTGGACATACGCGTTTTCGAATTCGGTGAGATGCACCATCGCGAGAAAATGTCGCGCGGTCTCGCGTCGTTGTGCGGAAGGTTTGCCAATCATTTGCATACCGAACTCGACATTGTCGCGCACGTTCAGCCAGGGAAAAAGCGCGGCGCTCTGAAAGATCATTACGCGATCGGTGCCGGTTCCGTTCACGCGTTTGCCGTCCGTCAAAATTTCGCCGCGCGTCGGTTTATCCAAGCCCGCGACCAGGTTGAGCAAGGTAGACTTGCCGCACCCGGAGGGACCGAGCAAGCAAACGAATTCTCCCGCTCGCATGTCGAGCGTGATCGCGTCAATCGCGGGTATCGCGCCATTTTTGCTGTGAAACGTTTTGCCCACCTCGCGGATTGCTAACTTCAACGATACTCCTTCGAACGACCGCCGACTGAATCGCAGTCGGTAGTCATCTACTGAATCAATGGAAGATTTTTTTCTTTCAATACTTGATTTAGTATCGTCAATTCGTAAACCGCGGCAAGTTGCGGCGGTGTGTCGCCGAGAAAGCCCAATTTGAACGCGGCGTCTGTCGAACTGATCAGTGACGCGCGCACAGGATCGTACGTAATCGTTTGTCGCGTCCACGCGTCGTTCAACACGTCGTTCGACAATGCCGCGTTGGTGAGGCGCAAGATTTCCGCGTTGAGTTTTTGCTTCGCCGTGGCGGGATCGTTGTTGATGCGTTGTGTCAGTTCGACGTGCGCGACGAGAAATTGCTTGACGATCTCAGGATTCGCCTTCAAAAATTTTGAGCTAACGATTATTTGCGCGGTGACGAACTTGCTACCTTGCCACAGTTCGCGTTCGTCGAGAAAAATCTTGCCGTTTGCCTCGCGGACGAGTCGCGCACCCCAGGGTTCGGGGACCCATGCCGCGTCAATTTCTTTTTTGAGAAACAGCGCGAGGATGTCTGGGTTGGCAGTCGGGATAACCTGGGTGTCGCCGCCGTGCTCCTTGAACTTGAACCCCTGTTGCAGCAACCACGCGCGCGCTGCCACGTCTTGCGTATTGCCCAGTTGCGGCGTCGCGATTTTCTTGCCGCGAAAATCGGCGGGCGAGTTCAGTCCCGCATCCGCGCGCACGACAAGCGCCGCACCGCCGCTCGTCGCGCCGGCGATGATGCGCAGCGCTTCGCCTTTTGATTTCACGAACCCGTTGATCGCGGGATTCGGACCGATGAACGCAAGATCGAGCTGACCGGCAAACAATGCTTCGATGACCGATGGACCCGCGTTGAATACTTTCGCGTTAATCTTGATGCCGTCGCCGAGCGCGCGCTGAAATGTGCCGTCGGCGATACCAATGACGGCTTGGGCGTGCGTGATATTTGGAAAGTAACCGAAGCGGACGACGCTGGGCGTAGCGGGCGCTTGATTGGCGCAGCCGATGAGCGCCCAAGCCATCACGAGCAACATGAACGACGATTTGAACAAAGTCACGATGTGTCTCCAAAGTATGCTGTGTGAAGTGGACTAGAACGTCTATATTCCTACAAATCCTACTGGCTTAGTAGGATTAATACCAAAGGAACTAGAATCTGTCAAATTAGCGCGCGATGGAAATTTCGTTTGCCAACCGTTTCGTTTTCTGTTATTATCTCGCCTTGGAGGAAGCATGGCATATCGTGACCTGCGCGAGTTTCTCGCGCGCCTCGAAAAAAGCGGACAACTGAAACGGATTAGCGCGCCGGTGAATCAGGATTTAGAAATCACCGAGATTGCTGATCGCGTGATGAAAAGCGCGCCCGAAAAAAACCTGGCGTTGGTGTTTGAGAATGTGCGTGGTAATACGATGCCCGTCGTCATCAATCTCTTTGGCAGCGAAGAGCGGATGGCGTGGGCGCTCAATGTCGAACGGCTCGACGAGTTGAACACGAAACTCGCCGAGTTCATTTCGATGGACATGCCGCGCGGGCTGTTCGAAAAAGCGCAACGTGGACTCGAAATGCTGAACGGCTTGCGTGTCACCGAACCCAGGTATATCAATCGCGGCGTTTGCCAAGAAGTGATTCAAGAAAAGCCATCGCTCGCGTCGCTGCCGATCATTCAATGTTGGCCCCACGACGCGGGGCGTTACATCACCTTGCCATCCGTGTTTAGTCGCGATCCGAAAACCGGCAAGCGCAACGTCGGAATGTATCGTTTGCAGGTGCTGGACGATCAAACACTGGGAATGCACTGGCAGAGGCACAAAGGCGGTACGGAGCATCAACGCGTCGCGCAAGACATCGGCATGGAAAAAATTCCGGTTGCCGTGTCGCTCGGCGGCGATCCCGCGATCATTTGGGCTGGGTCTGCGCCGTTGCCGCCGAACATTGACGAGATGATGCTGGCTGGTTGGTTGCGCGGCAAATCGGTGGAGCTGGCAAAGTGTATTTCACAACCACTCGAAGTACCGGCGGACGCGGAGATCGTGATCGAAGGATACGTGGGTCCGCGTGAGCAACGCATCGAAGGACCGTTTGGCGATCACACCGGTTATTACTCGCTCGCGGATTATTATCCGGTCATGCACGTCACTGCGATCACGCATCGGCGTGACGCGATCTATCCGACGACGATCGTGGGCAAGCCACCGATGGAAGATTATTGGATGGGCAAAGCGACCGAGCGATTGTTCTTGCCCTTGATGAAATTGTTCCAGGGCGAAATCGTTGACGTGAATATGCCGGCGGAAGGAGTGTTTCACAATCTGGTGATTGTGAGCATCAAGAAACGGTATCCTGGGCACGCGCGCAAAGTGATGTACGGTTTGTGGGGCTTGGGGCTGATGATGCTGACGAAAACGATCATCGTGGTAGATGAGGACGTGAACGTGCACGACCTGTCCCAGGTCGCGTTCGAGGTGCTCGCGAATTACGACCCTTTACGCGATGTGCAAATCGTTAGCGGTGCAGCTGACGATCTCGATCACGCGGCGCTCGAAAAGAATTATGGCGGCAAGATGGGGATTGATGCCACGCGCAAAACGGAACGCGACCCAGGTCCGCATCAGAAATGGCCCGAGGAAATCGCTATGTCGCCGGAGATCAAAGCGTTGGTGGATCAACGTTGGAAGGAATACGGATTCTAGTGCGATGGTGTAATAGTGCGATGGTGCGATAGTTGAGTTGCGCGAATGCGACTGTTGCACTATCCAACTATTGCACTATCGCACTATCGCACGATATAACTATGCCCGAATTACCCGAAGTCGAAACCGTGGTGCGTGATTTACGCCCGCATCTTGTCGGGCGCAAAATCGTTGGGGTGATCGTGCGTTGGCGACGCACGATTGCCGCGCCCAGCGCGACGGAGTTTACGCGCGCCATCCGCGGGAGCAAAATTATCAAGATTACGCGACGCGGCAAGTACTTGGTATTTCATTTGTCGCCGCGCAAATTTATGCTGGTGCATTTGCGAATGACCGGCGGTTTTCATCTAGACACACCGACGACGCGGCGCGATAAACACATGCACGTCATTCTCAGATTGAGTGACGGCTTCGAATTACGTTTTCGTGATACGCGCAAGTTTGGACGGATGTGGCTGGTGAACGATCCTGAAATCGTCACCGGCAAACTGGGTCCCGAAGCGCCGGAGGTTTCTGCGAAAGAGTTTCACGCGTTGTTCGAGAAACGACGCGGCTACTTGAAACCACTCTTGCTCGATCAAACTTTTCTTGCGGGGCTGGGAAACATTTATGTGGACGAGTCGCTGTGGTACGCGCGTTTGCATCCGCTGCGCCGCGCCGAAACACTCACGCGCGAGGAACGCGGGCGACTGCAGCGCGCGATTCGCCAGGTGCTGCGCCGCGCGATTGCGCTAGGCGGGACGAGCATTGACGTCATGTACAAACGCGTTAACGGGGCGAGCGGCGGATTCCAAGATAGTCTACGCGCGTTTGATCGTGAAGAACGACCGTGTCGTCGTTGCGGCACACCGATTGTAAAAACGGTTGTTGGACAACGCGGCACACATTTTTGTCCGACGTGTCAAAAGCTGTAGAGTAGAGACGCTCCGCCGGGGCGTCTCTACTTTTTATTTCCACGACCACACGGCAACCAAACCATCGCCGACGCGGCGCGGTTGTTCTTTGCCAGTAACATCGGCAACCCACACACTGCCCGCACCGGGGCGTTCGCGATGCGTGTAAACGAACCTGGCGCTATCGGGCGACCAGAAGGTGAGCGAGCGCGCGTATTGATCGAAGTACGGAAGCAAGGAGATAAAATCGCGCGTGGGTGTGAAGGTAGCCAGCGTCCGCGGAGTGCCGGTCGGTAGGTCTACGACGCGCCACAGCAAACGAATGGGATTGCCTTGCGCCAGCGGCGCGGCGAGATGCTGGGTCGGCGTACGTCCACGCGAATTCTGTTCCTGTTCAATCGTCAGATACGCGATGCGTTGTCCATCGGGCGACCAGAAAAACGCGATTGCGTCTTCGTTCGTGATGGATTGCTGATTCTTGCCGTCGGCATTGGCGATGACGACCTTGCCAAAGTGCGGTAATTCGGCGTCCTCGGGCGTGACGACCCATGCAATCTTTTTGCCGTCAGGCGACCACGCAAACGCGATGCGCCCGGCGTACTCGACAATCGCGTGTGCGTTGCCGTCTTGGGCATCGGCGAGATGTAGCGCATCTTGACCATTATTCGCCGCGGCGTAGAGGATCGTTGTACCGTCCGGCGAATATTGTGGCGCGAGAAATTCGCCGGGACCGTGACTCAGCGTTTGCGACGTGGGTGAATCTCGCCAACGCAACAACGCGAGCCGCGCCGAGTGTGAATCGCGCCGACTCCCGCCGATGTGCATCAACAAGGTACGACTGTCTGGCGACCAGCTCCAGTAAAAGGGCGAACCAGTTTCGAGTCTGCGCGCATCCTCTTTGCCATCGGCGCGTCCTAGCATCATTGACAAATCGCTCGCGTCCTGCGCGAGAAAACCGATGTGTTGGCTGTCGGGCGACCAATAGAGATAGAACGGGGATTGCGAGCGACTCTTGAACACCGTGTTGCGATTTTTGGTGACGACCGACGCGGTGTACAGAATCGCTTCGGGTTCGTCTTGGCTCGCATCCACACTGACAAACGCGACGGATTGTCCATCGCGTGACCAGGTTGGATAATCGTAAATGTGTTGGCTCGAGGCGTCCTGGGTTAGGGCAGTCCGTTCTTCGCCGCGCGCGTCCACGATTTGAATATTCGAATCATTGTCCACGTACGCGATGCGATCCACCACGCGCGCGGTGGCAATATTGAAATAAGTATAGCCAGCCATCGCGGCAAGGAATACACAAAGCAAAATCAGACTGCATCCCACCGCGCCGCCGACGACAAGGATTGCCGAACGTCGTGACATGCTGTCCACCTTTCTGGAAATATATGTACACGTGATACGCAATCACCGCATCACGCGATTCATGCCGCGAGAGTATACAATCAGAGTGCGGCGCAAATCAAGGGGGGTGCCGATGGCGTGGAGTGTTAGGATTTGTTCGTAACAAGTACTACTGTCCTATTGTTTGTTCTATGTCAGTCGAGTACTATACACGCAAGAAAAAAAAGTACTATTAACCACCGATAAAGGCAAACTCGCCGAAAGGCGAGGACGCAAAGCTATGGGTCTTCAGCGTAGGGACTGTGCGCTAAGATTGCCAGGCTGCCGAAGTGGAATACGACGCGAACCGATCTGTCTATTCCGCTCTGGAACAGACAGTTTTTTTATTTTCGGCGAAGTGGTTACAAGGAACCAACCAAGACAAAGGAGGCAAGATGAAAAAAACATTGTTTGCGTTGACTCTGGTCGTGATGTTGCTCTCCCTGACCTTCGCTACGGTCGGCGCGGGTGAAGCGTGGGACGACCCCAAGTTGTGCGTCAACGGTGAATGGCTGTTGGTCATCGCGGCGAAACCATCAGCAGTCAAGGTGTATGTACCGGATGACGCGCGCTATGGCAATCAGCGTCAAGGTGGTTGCAAGACCCCGGGACCCAACGTGCCACTGATCACAAATGTGGTCGAACGTGGCGATCACAACTGGATGCTTGTCGTCGTAGATGGCAAGTTAGCATCTACGCCCACGGTGACTGCAAACTACGGTCGCGTGAGTGAAGTGCGGCGGAATAATGGGAAAGGGTCGCTGAACTTTTTGTTCCGTCTGCGGTAATTCACGTTGTTGTCTGACGGATACTTCAACATAGCTGGGCTTGTTGCCCTTCCCTTGCAGAGGCAACCCGCTGTCCCTCCGGGTTGCCTCTGTTCATTTGAGCGCGTTCATCAATCCGGTCACAAATGATTGCGCGTTGAGTGTACCTGTAGTATAATCGGTTCATACACGTTGATCAGTTTGAGTAGACACTCATGACTTTGCCTTGCCCACAGTGCGGTCGCGCCAATCCCATTGGCGCGTCAACTTGTACGTTTTGTGCCGCTTCCCTCGCACGGCGATGCGCTCAATGCGATTTTCAAAACCCCGGCAATTTCAAATTTTGCGGCAATTGCAGCGCGAGTCTCACGACGCCTACTGCCGATGAGAATCGCGAGCGCGCGACCAACTCGATGCCGGTTTCGCTTGCGGAAAAAATCGCGCGCGTCGGCAAGCAGGTCGAAGGTGAACGCCGGAATGTCACGGTCCTGTTCGCAGACCTGAGCGGCTATACCTCCATCTCCGAACGACTTGATCCCGAGCAAGTATACGAGTTGATTGACAGTACTCTGCGCGCGTTCACCGAGGAAATCTATAAACACGAGGGTACGCTCGACAAAGTGATGGGCGATGGATTGATGGCACTGTTTGGCGCGCCCATCGCGCATGAAGATGACTCGGCGCGCGCGGTGCGTACCGCATTTGGAATGCAAGACGCGTTGCGGCGAATCAATGCCGACCTCGAATCGCGTTTGGGGATTACGCTTCAAGTCCGGATCGGTCTCAATGCCGGGCTAGTCGTTGTCGGCAGCATCGGTTCGGATCTGCGCATGGAGTATACCGCGCTCGGCGATACGGTGAACGTCGCGTCGCGTTTGCAGAATGCGGGAGAGCCAGGCACGATTCTGGTTAGTCGTGCGGTTTACGAACCGACTAATCCATTGTTCGAGTACCGCGAGCTGGGCGCGATTCGCGTTAAGAATCGTGTCGAGCCAGTTGAGATTTTCGAAGCCGTCGCGCCGCGCAAACACGAAGGTCGTGTGCGTGGAATTCCTGGCTTGAGCGCGCCAATGGTTGGGCGTCGCGCCGAATTCGCGCAAGTTCGTCAAGCCGTTGATGCGCTCGTTGAAGAGGGTATGGGGCGGCTCGTTCTAGCAACCGGCAACGCCGGCATTGGAAAATCGCGCTTGACTACGGAACTCAAAGCACATCTCGTTGACCAACATGTGACAGTGCTCGAAGGCGCGTGTCTCGCTTACGGGCAACCTGCATACGGAATGTTTATCCGTTTGCTCAAAATGTACTTTGGTATCGCTGACGATGATTCCGAGCAAGTGGTGCGCGAAAAAATCGAACGCACCGCGAACGAATATTTGTTGCCCGAACAATCACGCGCCGACATCTTGCCGTACATCGAGCATCTCTTTTCGATTCGTGTTCTCGAAAAAGAAATGGCGGCGCGCATCCGCCATCTCGCACCGCCCCAGTTACAACAGCAAACCTTTCTCGCGATTCGCGAATTGCTCATCGCACGCGCGCGGTATCGCCCGCTCGTGCTCATTTTCGAAGACGTGCATTGGATTGATCCGGTTTCGCTCGACTTGCTAGTTTTTATTAATAATGTGATTGAGCGCAGCCCGGTCGTTATCTATTGCAACTCGCGTCCAACTGAAGGTACGGCTGCGCCGCGCTTGGAGAAACTTGGCACGCAGTCGTATGCGGCGCAATTTCTGCATCTTCCCCTGATGCCCCTCTCACATGCGGACAGCGTCGAGTTAGTTGACTTACTTTTGACTATTCACGAATTGCCCGAACGGCTTCGGCAAATTATTCTGCAACGCGCCGAAGGAAATCCATTCTACCTCGAAGAGATCATTCGCATGTTGATTGATCGCGGCATCATTCGGCGCGAGGAGGATCGTTGGCAGATTGTGCCGGGCGCGGCTGTGGACGACGTTCAAGTACCGACCACTTTGCAAGGTTTGATTATGACGCGCGTGGACGCGTTGAGCGAGGGCGCGCGGCAAGCGGCGCAGTGTGCTGCCGTGATCGGGCGTGATTTTGGACTGCGCTTGCTTTCGAGCACCTTGGAGGATGCGCGTAACCTTGCCGACCAAGTGGGTGAGTTGGAAGAACGCGCGTTGGTCAGTCGCATCGGTGCGGATGGCGACGTGCATTATCGTTTCAATCACATCTTGATTCAAGAGACGGTCTATGCTAGTCTCTTGGTGCGGCGACGTGAGTTTCTGCATCACAAAATCGCGGAAGGGATTGAAGCGCAATTTAAAGAGCGTCTCGACGAGCACACGGAAGAGCTGGCGTTTCACTATTACGAAAGCAAGGATTACGATCGCGCATTGCCGTGTCTGATTCGCGCGGGGAGTCATGCCGCAGAGCGATTTGCGAACGATCAGGCGCTTAAGCAGTTCCGCTTTGCCGTCGAATGTTTGGGTAAAACCAATCCAACTACAACCCAGAAGATTGACCTGTACAATGGACTCGGTTCCGTCCAAACTTTTACAGCGGACTATGACGGCGCGACGACTTCGTATTTGATTGCGCTCGAAATGAATCGCGCCCTCACGCGCACGGTCGAAGCGCAGCGCCAAAGCGCCGAGATTATGCGCGAAATCGGACGCGTGTGTGAGCGCCGCGGGGATTATGCCGAAGCGTTGCGTTGGCTCAACAACGCCTTGGGCGAATTGGAACATCTGGATCGTCAAGTGCCGGAGCGCGTGCGTATTTACAATGATATTGGCTGGGTACAATATCGTCTCGGCGCATTTGATCAAGCGTACGAGTGGCGAATGAAAAGTCTGCAGATCGTTGAAGGCACCGACAATTACAGCGAGATGGCATCCACATATAACGGACTGGCTGTCCTCTTCAGCCGCAAGGGTGATTGGGAACGCGCGGCGGCGTACGTTGAAAAAGGGTTGCACTTGCGCGAGTCCATCGGCGATCTGACTGGTGTCACCAACTCACACAACAACCTGGGTAACATCGCGCTCGGTCAAGGCGATTGGGATCGCGCGTTGATACATTTTGAGCGTACCCTCGATGTCCGGCAAAAGACCGGCGACACGCGTGGCATCGCCCAAGTCAACAATAACCTGGGTCTGGTCTATCGCGAAAAAGGAGACCATCCCCGCGCGCGCGACAATTTCGCGGGTGCGTTGGCAAGCGCCGAGAAAATCAAGGATGGCAACCTATGTTGTCTCGCACTTAATAACCTTGCGCACGTTTTCATTCTGCAGCAAGAGTTTGATCGGGCGTTGGAACAGCTCAAACGTAGTCTTGACATTGCGACTGAAATCGGGCATAAAGAGAATCGTGTGGAAGCGTTGTGGCTGACCGGCGAGGCATATCTCGGCAAAGATATGCTTGACGAAGCGTATCAAGCCGCCGCCGACGCGCGTACCCTTGCCGCCGAGATTGGCAGTCGCGTGAACGAAGGTCAAGCGCTGCGCGTCCTGGGTAAAGTGGCGCGCGTCCAAGGCGCGTATGACGTGGCGGTGGACTATTTGCAACGTAGTTTGGACGTGCTGACCAAGCTCAACAATCCCATCGAACTCGCGCGGACACGGTATCAACTCGGTCTCGTCTTGCGCGCGCGTCTTGATTTAGACGGCGCGCACGCCGCGTTCACCGATGCGTTGGCGACGTTCGAACGATTGGGCGCGCAAGCGGAAGCCGCACGGACACGCGCCGAACTCGATGAATTGAAGAACCAGGCATAAACATGGCTAGTAAACACGACCTGCGGCAGATTCCCTTTTTCAACGAACTAGATGATACTGTCCTGGACGCAATTTCGCGGCGTCTCCAGCGTGAGCATTATCACAAAGGCGCGATCGTCTTTGCGGAAGACGAACCGGGCGATTGTATGTACATCATCGAGAGTGGGCAGGTCAAGGTTGTCTCCGAGAAAAGCGGGCGCGAAAAAATTTACAACTATCTCGGTCCCGGCAATTTCTTCGGCGAGATGGCGCTGCTGCTCGCCGAAAAGCGTTCGGCGACCGTGCGCGTGGTGATTGACGCGGATTTGCTTGTGCTGCGGCAGCACGATCTCGAAGAGTTATTGCAACAACACCCCGCCATCGCGTTGATGATGACGCGCGAACTGGGTCGCCGCTTGGGCAAGTCGCAGCAAACGCCCGTGTTGCGCGAAGAGTTCAACATCGTTGCGACGGTGGGACGCGCCGCGCCTACGCTCGCGCGTTACCTTGCCCAGGTGACCGGCGAACCCGTGACCGTGCTCGACCTGGGTGGACTGGCGAATGTGACCTTAAGCCAGGGCATGTTGGCGCGCGCGAATGTGACGCTCATCCGCGACGCGCAACTCGATACCGAAACCTTGGCGGGATACCTGAGCCGCCTCGTCGAGCAATTTTATTGGGTGTTATTGTGCGTCTCGCCATACGAAACCCCGCTCACGCTCAAGGCGATGGAATTGGCGGACATTACGGTCCAGGTTGGCGATGACGAACCGGCGTGGTTGCGTAATGTCGCGCCGAAAGGGTTGTGGCACGCGGATTCGAGCGACAAGGCGATTCAGCGACTTGCGCGGCGTATCGCGCAACGCGTGGTCGGCATCGCGCTTTCCAGCGGCAACGCGCGCGGCATGGCGCATATCGGCGTGCTCAAAGTGCTCGAAGAAGAAGGCATCCCGATTGACCTGATCGCCGGCACCAGCGCCGGCGCCGTGTTCGGCTCGCTCTACGCGGCGGGACGCTCGTTCGACGAGATTTTCGCGTTCGCCGACGATGTGCGGAACAAGTACAATTTTATGACTGGCTTTCGCTTTTGGGATTTTCGCATCCCGCCGCGCTCCGGTTTGATCAAAGGCGATATGGTTCTCGGTTATTTCCGCCAAATGCTCGGCAACAAAACATTTGACGATTTGACTGTCCCTATGTATATTATTGCGTGCGACTTGATTTCTGGCGAAGAGATTGTGTTTGATCGAGGACCCGTGGCGGAAGCCGTCCGCGCAAGCATGAGCGTGATCGGCGTGCTCGAACCGGCGTCGGTAGCGGGACGCTTCTTGATTGACGGCGGCTCGGTCAATCCCGTGCCGACGCAATTGCTTGCCGATCGCGGCGCGAACATCATCTTGGCGAGTAGCGTCATTCCCAGTCTCGAAGACCGATTGCATCGCCGCGAACTCAAGCGCGAAGGGAAACTGCCCAACTTTCTCGGCATCATCATGGGCGCGCAAGAAATAATGGAGAGCGAGATCATCCGCACGCGGATGGGTCCGGTAGATGTGCTCATCTCGCCCAACATTGCGCGCTATGGCACGTTCGAATATGACAAAGTCCGCGAATTGATCCAACGCGGTGAAGAAGCCGCGCGCGCACAGCTACCCACCATCCGGCAATTGTTCGCGCCGCGTCCACGCAAACCGATGAATGCATAAACGTCTACGAGGTCGAATCGGAACAATGCCATGAGAGAACGCCTACGTAAAATTCCCTTCTTTAGCACACTCCGCGATGAAGAATTGGACGCGGTTGCCCAACGCTTGCAATGCCGCCGCTTGCGTAAAGGCGCATCCGTTTTTCAATCCGGCGAACCCGACGATTCGATGTACTTTATCGAAAGCGGTCTTGTCAAAATCGTTTCCGAGCAACGCGGCGAAGCCCGGTTCATTCTGTATCTCGGTCCGGGAAACTTTTTCGGCGAAGGCGCGGCGCTGTTTGGCGGCAATCACTCCGCCAGCGTCTATGTCGTGATTGACGCCGAATTTTTGTTGTTGAGTCACGCCGACTTGCTCGCGTTGCTCGCGCAGTACCCGCCGATGGCGATGACGATCATTCGCGAATTGCACGCGCGGTTGCGCCGTTCGTTGAACGCGCCGATCCAGCCGAAAGAGATGACGGTCATCGCGGTGATCGGCGATTGCGCACCGATGCTCGCCGAACATCTCGCGCAAGTCAGCGCCGAGGATGTCGCGCTTTTGGATTTGGGTGGAAGCAATCAACCGCTCGACCCCGCGACGCTCGCGCCGAATCACGTGTATTACACGTATGCCGGCGAAGGGGTGCCTGCCGAACGATTGCCCGCGCAGTTGAGCGAACTGCTCAAACGCTTTTACTGGGCTTTGCTCTGGATTCCTCCCGTCGAAAGCCCCTTGGTGTTGAAGGCGGTGGACCAATCCGATCTGCGCGTCGTCATTGGCGCGTCGTTTGCCTTTCAAGGCGAGATCATCGCGCCGCGTCATCGCCTCTTCGCGAATGATACGGCGGAGGACATCCATCGCGTCGCGCGGCGACTCGCGCGGCGACAGATCGGTTTGGCGTTGTCGAGCGGCAATGCGCGTGGCATCGCGCACATCGGCGTGCTCAAAGTATTGCGCGAAGAAAATATCCCCTTGGATATGATTTCGGGCACGAGCGCGGGCGCGTTTTTCGGCGCGATGTTCGCGGCGGGCAGACCGATTGACGATCTGATCAAATTCGCCGGTACGGTGCATCGCGAGTACAATCCGTTCACTGGTTTTCGGAACTGGGATGTGCGGCTGCCGCCGCGCTCGGGTTTGATCAAAGGCGATGCGTTGTTGCGTCATCTGCGCACACAACTCGAAGACAAGGCGTTTGCCGAATTACAAATCCCGTTCGCGGTGGTGACGGCGGATTTGGTGTCTGGCGAAGAGATTGTTTTTGAACGCGGACCGCTCGCCCAAGCCGTGCGCGCGAGCATGAGCATTGGCGGTCTGCTCGAACCGGTCGAATACGAAGGGCGGTTCTTGATTGACGGCGGCGCGACGAATCCCGTGCCGACGCGCGTACTGGGCGAACGCGGCATGAGCATCATCATCGCGTCTAGCGTGATCCCCACGCCGCAAGATCGTTTGCGCCTGCAACGCATGAAACGCGACAATCGTTCGCCGAACCTGGTGGACGTGATGTTGGGTGAACGGGAAATTATGGAGAGCGAAATCATTCGCTCCCGGTTGCAACCCTTGGATGTGCTGATCGCGCCGGATGTTGCGCGTTATCATTTGCGCGAGTACGACAAAGTGAATGAAATCATTCAAGCCGGCGAAGACGCCGCGCGGATTCAAGTGCCGTACATTCGGAAACTGCTCGCTCCACGTCCGCGCAAAAATCCCGCGGACTGATTTAGTAAGGATCGTGAATATTTATGGATGCGCCTGGTTCGTTAGGCGAACGCACTCGCCCAGAACTTGAAAAGAAAATTGCTCTCTTAGAACAGCGCATTGCCGCGCTCGAAACGCTGCAAGAAGTCGCGCATACGCTTGCGTCCGAACTGCGCCTGGATCGTTTGCTCGCGCTCATTCTCTCGAACGCGATGGACGTGTTGAAGGCGACGGCTGGTTCGTTGCTGTTGCTCGACAAAACCACGAACGAATTGGTGTTTCAGGTCGTGCAAGGCGGCGGCGGCAAAGCCCTGCTCAACAAACGCATCCGCACCGACGAAGGCATCGCGGGCTGGGTCTTTACGCGGCGTTTGCCGGCGACCGTCCATCACGCCGCCTCCGATCCGCGCTTTTTGACGCGCATGGATGAGACGCTCGCGTTTCAAACCGTGTCACTGCTCGCCGCGCCGCTGATTTATAAAAGCAATCCCATCGGCGTCATCGAAGTATTGAACAAACAATCGGGCGAACGTTTTAACGCCGACGACCAGGAATTGTTGATGGCATTCGCCGCGCAATCCGCCATCGTGATCGAGAACGCGCGATTGTATCAGCAAATCGTTGCCGAGCGCGACCGCATCCTCGCAGTCGAAGAAGAAGTGCGCCGCGAACTTGCGCGCGATCTGCACGACGGTCCATCGCAAATTCTCGCGTCGCTCGTGATGGGACTCAAGCATCTCCGCAACGTCATCGCGCGCCAGCCCGAACGCACCGATACCGAAGTCACCGATCTCGAACGCCTCGCGACGACGGCGATGCACCAGGTTCGCAACATGCTGTTCGATTTGCGTCCCGTCGCGCTCGAAACCCAGGGTTTGCACGCCGCGCTCCAAGTCTACGTCGAACGTTTACGCGAGGCGAACGGCACCCCGGTGTTTCTCGAAGCGGACGATATCACGATGCGTTTTGCGCCCAAGATCGAGGGCGCGGTATTTTCGATCGTTCAAGAAGCGGTGGGCAACGCCAAGAAACACGCGCACGCCAAAAGCATCTGGATTTCCGCGCGTGAAACGCCAGAGATATTGGTGTTGAGCGTGCGCGACGATGGCAAGGGTTTTGACGTGGCGAGTGTGGAAGAAGCGTACGCGCAACGCGGCTCGCTCGGTTTGTTGAACATGAAAGAACGCGCAGAACTCGCGCGCGGCAAACTGACGATTGATTCGAAAATCGGCAAGGGCACCAAAGTGACGCTGGCGATCCCGCTCAAACCGCCATCCGAATCGAACGGAAATTAATCTACCAACGGGGGTTGCACACGAATTTCGGCAACCCTCGTTTTTTTTGAGTAACGATGCGATTCACCAAAACGATTTTGCTCGCGACAATAATTGTTGCGCTCCTCGCGATTGTATTCGTGCTGCCGCACTCGACGCGCGCGCAAGCCGTTGCGATCAACGTGCCGATCGCACTCGCGCCGCTCACGCGCGACACACCCATCGAGTTAACCGCGCTCACGCTTGACGCGGAGATTGTCGAGATCAACGGTCGCACAGTCATCACCGGCAATTCGACGTTCAAACTTCACAACACCGACCGGCTCAATGATCTCTCCATCGCGGTCGGTTTTCCGGCTTGGGCGGGCGATGCGTACACCTTCGACCCCGCGCGACTCGATGTGTTCATCGTGACGCTGGAGGGCAAGAAAATAAACACGTTGAATCCGGCGAAAGCCGATCTCAGAATCGGCAAAGAAGTACGCAACGTGGATTGGTACACCTTCACGCTCGCGATCGCCGGCGACGAAAAGAAAACGGTGCGGTTCGATTTTCAACAAGACCTGGGTGACAGTCTCGTGCCGCGTTTTACCTACGGTTTATTTCCGGCGACCGGGTGGAAGGGCAGTGTCGGGAGCGCGCGGCTCGAAATGCAATTTCCGGAAAACACGACGCTCGAACAGATTATCGCGTTCGATCCGCCGAACCCGCATTTCGACGGGCGCAGTTTGCGTTGGAATTTCACGACGAACGAACCGGTGGCGAACCCGACGCTCACGTTCATTCGCCCGGCGGTGTGGAGTGAGTTGAACGTGAAACGCCGCGCGGCACAGCAAGCGCCGAACGACGCGAACGCGCGCGCCGCGCTCGGCAACGTGTTGCGCCAACTCGCGTTGCCGGACACGCCGCGCCGCGATAGTTTTTACGCTCAAGCGATTGCCGAACTCGAAACCGCCGCGCGGCTCGATCCGAACCAGCGCGCGGCGCGCCAAGCCCTTGCCGCGATCTACGAAGCGCGCGCCGGCGCGGCGACGGGACCGCGCGTCGCGGCGTACGTGCAACTCGCGGTCGAGCAGTGGCAAGTGCTTGCGACGAACGATGCGAACGCGCGCAAGCAACTCGCCGAAGATTATTTTTATCTCGGACTCGACGCGCAAACGCGCGGGGTATTCGCCGATGCCGCGAGTTATTACGACAAGGCGCGCGGACTCATGCCGAATGGCGCGGGACCGTTGTTCACGACGGAACGCGCGGCGGCGCAGCGCAAATCACTGAACCTCGCGTGGGCGCGCGCGTTGTTGGAGCAAAACGAGGTCGCGCCTGCCGCCGACAAGGCGCGCGCCGCGCTTGGCGACGCGTTTGTCGCGACGTACCGCCCGCCTGCGTTCACCGTTTCGCGTACCCAGGTCACGATGACACCTGGGTCGCGTGTCATCGCGTTTTCTCTCACACCACAACCTGGCGACGCGACGCGACAATCGCTCACGCGCACGGTGGATACCTGGCGTCAAGTGGGTGCGGGCGCGGAAATCTCGGCAGACCTGGGAACGCTCAATCTCAACATCGCGTTCGCGAACGAGGCGGACTTGATGAACAAGCTGAACGCGTTGATGCACGCCACACCCGATCAGCCGGACTGGGCGTTGGTGCGCGCGGCGCTTGCGCCGAAAAATATCGCGTGGCGCAGTTCCGAGGACGGGTGGTTCGCATCGTTGGATTATCGCGAGCAGGTAGATTTATCGCCCGCGTGCGCCGCATTCTCCGCTCAACTGGATGCGCTCGCACCAACCCTCGCGTCGCTCGACAAGGCATCGCCGAAAGACGACGAGGCGCAGTTGAAACGCGCGTTGCTTCAATCGGCGCAAAACGGTTGGCGCGCCGCGCTCGCGCAGGGACGCGTCACCTATCGCGCGGGTGAAAACGAAACGCGCGTCGAAGCGTGCGCCGCGCGTGAAATCGCGCTCACCTCGTCGCCGTTTCGCGTCGAGTACGGCGCGGCGGTTGTCGGCGTGATTATCGTCCTGGGAATTGCGGCAGGTGTCGTCGTGTTCAGAGGGAAAAAAAGTAGGAACCAAACAAAATAAATTGCCCACGAAGGACACGAAGGAACACAAAGATATTTTCTCTTTGTGGACCGAGGATAGATTTTACAATACGCGGCAAACGAGTCCCTTGAGGTATTCGGATTCCGGAAACGCGAGCAGGATTGGGTGGTCGGGTGACTGGGATAACTTGCCGATGATCTGTACGTCGCGATGCGCGTCCGTCGCGGCTTCAAAAACGACGGTTTGAAACATCTGCGCGCTCACTTGCCCCGAGCACGAAAACGTAACGAGCGTGCCGCCTGGTTTGAGCAACTTGAACGCGAGCAGGTTGATGTCCTTGTAGCCGCGCAACCCGGATTGCATTTGTGATTGCGCGTGCACGAACTTGGGCGGATCGAGGATGATCGCGTCGAACGATTTTGCCATGTCGCGATATTTTCGTAACACCACGAACGCATCGCCTTCGACGAACTCGCCGCGCGCGGCGCAATCGTTCAGTCGCATGTTCTCGCGCGCGAGATCAAGTGCCTCGCGCGACGCATCGAGGTTGACGGCGCGCGCGTTAGCATTCGCCGCGCACGCGTACACCGAAAATCCGCCGGTGTAGGAAAACACGTTGAGTATCTCCCCTGTATCCTTGCTCCCTTGCTCCCCTGCTGTGAACAATTCGGCGACACGTTTCCGATTCTCGCGCTGATCCAAATAAAGCCCTGTCTTGTGTCCGCGTTTCACATCCACCAACAAACGAAAACTATTCTCGCGAATTTCCACGCGGTCGGGCGGTTCATCGCCGTGCAGAACGCCGACCACCGATGCCAGTCCCTCTTTCTCGCGCACGTCCACGTCACTGCGTTCGTAAATACCACGCGGATGAAGAAGCTCGTCCAGTACCGCCACGATGTCCTCGCGTCGCCGGTCTGCGCCGAGCGTCAAGAATTGTACGACGACAAAATCGGCGTAGCGATCAACGATCATGCCGGGAAGCAAGTCGCTCTCTGCATTCACCAATCGGTACGCGTCCGTCGTCGCGCGATCAACCAAGGATTCGCGCGCGGCAATCGCGCGCGTGAGGCGCGCGTGGAAAAACGCGCGATCAATCGGCTCGTCGTTCCACGTCCACACGCGCACCGCGATCTGTGACCGCGCGTTGTAGTACCCGCGCGCGAGCCATTTACCGGACGCGTCGCACACGTCCACCGTGTCACCATCGTGCGCGTTGTCCGCGCGCGCAATCGCGCCGGAGAAAATCCAGGGATGGCGCGCGAGGAGATTTTTTTCTTTGCCTTGTTTGAGAATAATTCGTGGGTTCATAAAAAATCGAACTGCCAAGCGGTTATTCTTTCAATGTTCGCTGTGCCGCGTCCAGACCTGCATGCACAATTTCCATTGCGACCGCGACGCGTCGCGCCCAGTGTTTCGGATCGGCGTCGTATCGCTCCGCCGCGCGACGTTGCATCTCGGCGTCCGCCGCGTTGACCGCGAATTGATCCGCGGATTCCCAGTCCAGTCCCTCGACCTTGATGTATTCAATCGCGAATCCGGCGCGCTGCAATAGCACGATCCACTCGGCATCCATTCCAAGCGCGCGACCGGGCGGACTGTGTGCGATGAGAAATTCCGCCGCACGACGACTGAACCCTTTCGAGCCGGCGCTGAGATCAATTGGACGCGCATCGCCTGGCGGGCGGATGAACGCGGATGTTGGCGTTGTCATTGCGAGCGGTCTTTGCGAAGCAATCTCCGCGTGTGAATTGGGGATTGCTTCGCCGCTTGGCGGCGCGCAATGACAGTTGGCAAGCAAAGATGAAACAACGAGATTGCTAATCGCTTCGGTCTCGACGAGCGCGCGCGGATGCGTGGCGTACGCACATTCGGTGCGCCCAACGACGAGGCAATCGCATTGCTGAACGCGAGCGGTGGTGTCGCGCCATTCCTCCGGGCGCGTTTCGACCCAGCGCAACAAACGGTCGAGGTCGTTATAGTGGATGTGTGTCGCGTCCGATTCCATCGCGCGTTTCAACGCGGCGTGTCGCCCGTGCGACCAATCGCGCGTGACGACGACCGCAATGCCGAGTTGCTCCAACGCGCGAACATCGTCCGCGTGTGCCTGTGGCGGTACGGAAACCGCGATGCTTGAGTACGCGTCACATAATAGTGGCAAGAGTTTTTCGAGGCGCGGGATTTCGCCGCGCGGGTGAAAGGCGGAGGCGAGGGAAATTGTCATGTATTCATCTCGTAAATCTTCTTCAATCCCTTGAGCGTCAAGGATTCGTCCACCACATCCATCGCGTTCGTTTCGCGCGCGATGAGGTTCACCATTTCGCCGGTGCCAATAACGCGCGCGCGCGGCAATTCCTTTTTGATGCGCGCGATCATCCCCTCGACCATCGCGACGTAACCGTACACCAATCCGGCTTGCACCGCGCTCGCGCTGTTTTTGCCAATCGGACTGTGCGACGCGGGCGCGACGAGTTCGACGCGCGGCAACTGCGCCGCGTGCGCGAACAACGCTTCCGCCGCGGTCGCCACGCCGGGCGCAATCGCCGTGCCGATGTAATCGCCGGCGTCATCCAGCGCGTCGAAGATCGTCGCGAGCGGCGAAAAGTCAATCACAATCGCCGGCGCGCCGTACAACGATTTTGCCGCGACCGCGTTCGCGATGCGATCCGCGCCGACCTCGCGCGGCGAATCGGTGCGAATCGTGATCCCGGTCTTTATCATCGCGCTGACGACAACTGGTTTCAAATGCAAATGTTGTTCGCACAATTCCACGAAGGTCGAAACGAGCGCGGGCACGGACGAAGCAATCGCGCAGCCGTCGAAGACGGTGCCATTGCCGCCGCGTTGGCGCAACAACGCGTGCAGCGTCACCGCGTACTCGTCGGGTGTGCCTTCGACGCGCGTCGCAATCCGCCACGTCGCGACGAGTTCATCGCCGCGATACTCGCCAAGCGTCGTGTGGGTGTTGCCGATGTCAAAGAGAAGGATTGTTTCCATTTTCGGTTTTCGATTGCCGATTTTCGATTGTGCATCAACACAATCTCCAATCTCTAATTACCATTTACCATATACATCCGCACGCCGATCCCGAAACACCGGCACGCGCGCACGCACATCGTCCACCATGTCGAGATCAATTTGCGCGATCAGCAATGCTTCGCGGTCGTCGCCCTGCGCGAGAATCTCGCCCCAGGGATTCACGATCATCGAGCCGCCGCCGAACGGTTCGCCTTTCGATGCGCCCACGCGATTGCACGCGACGAAATACATCTGGTTCTCAATCGCGCGTGCGGGGACGAGCGCGCGCCAATGCGCCGCGCGTTTGAGGTGCCATTCCGCCGGAACGAACGCGATGCGCGCGCCGCTCACCGCATAGTGTCGCCACAATTCCGGAAAACGCAAATCGTAACAGATGCCGAGCGCGAATTTGCCGAATGGCATTTCAAACACGCGCGCATCGTCGCCGCCAGTCAGATACACATGTTCGTCGAGCATCGGGACGAGATGCAGTTTGCGATACGCGCCGACGAGATTGCCGCGCGCGTCGAACATCGTCGCAGTGTTGAACACGCGCGTGCCATCGCTTTCGAGCAATGAGCCGACGATGGCGATGCCGGTCTCGCGGGCGAGCCGCGCAGTCTCGGCGAACATTCCCGCGTCGCGTGCGGACGCGAGCGCACGCGCGCGTTCCAAATCGTACGCGCTGCTCCACAACTCGGGCAAGACGACAATGTCCGCGCCGCGTGCTTTCGCTTCGGCAACGCGCGTGTGTACAGCTTCCAAGTTGCGCGCGGGATCGCCCAGTGCGAGGTCTATCTGGGCGAGGGCAATCGAAAGTGTGTGTGCCATTTTCGTACACCTGTATGGTCAGCGGTCGAAAATCTACCATACAAACCCGCGAGTGTCAATCAATAAAAATCCATTAGAATTCCCAGACTGCCATTGTCTTTCGATTCTCAACCAGGTATAATCTTTGCATCACGCAATACGCAATACTCATCGCACAACGCGCCTCACACAGTCCTCCCGAGGTCACGCATGTCTCACTTTCATTTCTCGCCGCGCCCCAACCGCGCGAGCGAAATCAATTGGCACGATTGGAATTCGCAAACGTTCGCGGAAGCGAAACAAAACGATAAACCGATTCTGCTGGGTATTTCCGCCGTGTGGTGTCACTGGTGTCACGTGATGGACGAAACGTCGTACTCGGATGGCGAAGTGATTCGGCTCATCAACGAACGTTTTGTCCCGATTCGCGTGGACAACGATCAACGCCCCGATGTGAACCGCCGCTACAACCTGGGTGGTTGGCCCACAACGGCGTTTCTCACACCCGAAGGCGAATTACTCACCGGCGGAACGTACATTCCGCCGTCGCAAATGCGCGCGTACCTCGCGCAGGTGAGCGACGCGTACAAACACAACAAACTCGACATCCTGGCGAAAATCGGCGAGATGAACGTCAAGCGCGAGCAAGCTCTCGGTGCGCGTTCATCGCGCGGCGCGTTGTCGCAAACAATTGTGGATACGGTCGCGCGCGATGTGCTCGATCAATTCGACGCGGTGCACGGCGGGTTCGGGACGGAGCCGAAATTTCCGCACACCGACGCGATTGAACTCGCGCTCGAACGCTATCACGCGACGCGCGACGAACGACTATTGCCGGTTGTGACGGTTACGCTGACGCATATGGCGAGCGGTGGTACGTACGATCAAGAAGCCGGCGGATTTTTCCGGTACTCGACGACGCGTGATTGGAGCGTGCCGCATTTTGAAAAGATGCTCGAAGATAACGCGAAATTGTTCGCGGTTCTCGCGCACGCGCACCAGGTTGCGCCGCGCGAGATTTTTGTCAAGACGATGAATAGTATGACCGCGTATCTCAATGCGACTCTGAGCGATCAAACGCGCGGTGGATTCTATGGATCCCAGGATGCGGACGAAGCGTACTATGCGTTGCCGCTTGCCGAGCGCGCGAAACTGGTCGCGCCGTATGTGGATCGTAATTTCTACACCGATTGGAACGCATTGATGGTGAACGGTTACCTCGAAGCGTCGCACGCGCTCGGCGATGAATCGTTGATCGCGTTCGCGCTCAAAACACTCGACCGAATTTGGAATGCGATGTTTCGCGCCGATGTCGGGCTGTTGCACTATGCGACGCCGGATGGCGCGCCACAACTCGCTAATCAACTAGCGGATCTCGCGCACACGACGCGCGCGTATCTCGACGCGTACCAATTCACCGGCGATGTCGCGCATCTGACGCGCGCACAATCGCTCGCCGATCTCGCACTCGCCCAGTTGCTCGACGCGAGCGCGTTTATCAGCGAGCCGCGCGCGCATGAGACGCTCGGCTTGTTGCGTGTGCCCGATCATCCACTCGCGGAAAACGCGGCGATGGCGGACGCACTCACGCGCTTGCATCGTTTCACCGGCGAGGAGCGTTATCGCGACGCGGCGGAAAAATCGTTGGCGTACTTTGCCGGCGAGTACAGCAAGTACGGATTCATGGCGGCGGAATACGCGCGCGCGGTGAGTCATTTGCTTACCGAGCCGATCACGGTGCATATCGTTGGCGATGTGAATGATGCGCACACGCGCGCATTGCATCGCGCTGCGCTCGATGAATACGCGCCTGCGAAAATCGTGCAGGTGCTCGATCCGGCGCGCGATGTGGCGCGGATCGCGCAACTGGGTTATCCCGCGAACGTGACGCCGCGCGCGTACGTCTGCGTCGGGCAAAAATGCCTCGCGCCGGCGAGCGAGGCAAGCGGTGTGCTCGAAGGGATGCGACAGATTTTGCAATAGGGCAAGGCAAGTTGGAAACTTACTCTACATTTGGGGAGGAGCAAATGTCCGACGACCCACGCAATTTGGCATGGGCAAAACCCGTGCATCACTTGCATCCGGAAAATGTGCCGCCCGGTGTGACGACGGTGAATGTGGATGGTCGTCATGTTTCCGGCGCTCTGCAGGGTTTTGGTCAGATGTGGCAGGCGACCTATCGCGTCCGTTTGAGCGGTGTCCAAGTCACACCCGCGCAAGTGATCGCCGATTGGAAAATCAACTTTGCAAAATTTCAACCGCCGGGAAATCGCGTCTATCCGCCGCTCGATGGCGTCAAGCCCGGCGAGATGGTTTATTTTGATTTGAATATGTTTCAAGCGCCGGCAATGAAACAACTGACGCCGATGAAGAGCGGCGTGATGATACTTTATGCCGACGACGAGCAATTTACGGTGATGACGCCGGAAGGATTTCCGATTTCCGGCTGGAACACGTTTAGCGCGTCCGTCGAAGAGGATGTGACGGTAGCGCAGGTTCAAGGATTGTATCGCGCAACCGATCCGATTTATGAAATGGGAATGCGTTTCTTCGGCGGCGCGCATGAGCAAGAGTCCACATGGATGCATGTACTCACGCAACTCGCCACGCGTTGGGGCGTAAATGGTCAAGTCAACATGACCAAGACCTGTGTGGATCCGAAAATGCAGTGGCAGTACGTCAAGAATACGTGGCAGAACGCGATGTTCCGTACCTTGCTCTACAACGTCGGCGCGCCGGTACGCTGGGTAAGTGGTCGAGGCAAATCGTGAATCTGCTCCTATTATTTCAGCATAGTATCATGTACGGCACACTGTTTGGCGCGCTGATGATTGTGTCGTTCATAGTGATTGCGTTGGTGAATCCGGAAATCTGGCTCAAGGATTATCCGCCGGACATTCAAGTGCGTTTTGGCGCGATGAGGGAAAACGCGCAGCGACAAAAACACGTGGTCACGTTGCCGGTCGTGATCGCATTCATCGCGATTTTTGTCGGCGCGTTGATGGAGTTGGGGCAACTCAAAGGTGGTGAGCTATCGTTTCTCGAAGTCGCGCTCGCGGTGATGGTGATGATGACGGTGTTCAACGCGATGGATTTGATCATTCTCGATTGGATCATCTTCGTCACGTTGCATCCCAGGTTGGTCGTATTGCCTGGCACAGAAGGCACGGCGGGTTATCGCGACTACCGATTTCATCTGGTCGCGTTTTCGAAGGTGTGGTCGGTTCGATCATTTTGAGTCTTATCGTCGCTGGCATCACGATGCTGGTTTACTGGATTTTCTAAGACCGCGTACCATGTTGGCGACGCGGAAAAGCAACACCGAGCCGCTGACGGCTAAAAGGAGAAAAAGTCTCGTGGATGCAAACGTGCATGTGAGCGTGATGGCAAAGCGCGGCGCAGAAGATGCGGGACGCTATTTCAAATACATGGCGGACTTTGTTGGTCTTAAAGACGCCGACGTTCAAGCCATTCGGCAATCCGCGCCGGTGATCGAAAAACATTTACCTGAAATTGTTTCCAAGTTTTACGCGCACCTGTTGCGCTACCCACCGACGCGCAAATTTTTTCTCAAAAAAGATGGCGTGGTGGACCAAGACTATGTTGAACTACGCATGCGGCACCTCACTAATTTTTGGATTCGGACCGCGCAAGGCGTCTACGATGACGATTATGCGCGCTATGTGGATTACGTTGGACGCGCACACACTTCGCATGGCGCCGATCCGCACATTTACATCGCCGAACGCTATGTTATCGGTCAAGTTGGTTTCGTTCAACACGCGATTGCCGCGGCATTGACCAAAGAACTGCGCGAGGGTGACGCCGGGTTGGAACATCGCGCAGTGGACGCGTGGGACAAGTTGTTGATGGTGATCCTCGAAATGCTCGCGCGTGCGTACGGCACCGAGCGCGAAGCCGAGACGTTCGACGCGTTGGTGTCGGTTGACACAAGCGCGGTGAGCGCGTTGGCACAGCACGCGTACGAACACGAACACGCGCCCGCCGCGCCGGTTGCGACGCGCCAAGTCCTGGTCGCGCGCGCGCCCGATATTCCGGACGGCGACCGGACATTGATCCAAATAGATGGACTCTCCATTGGGGTTTTTCATCACAAGGGCAATTGGTACGCCGTGCGAAATTGGTGCTTGCATCGCGGCGGACCCGTCGCGACCGGCTGTCTCGAAGGCGATACGCTCACGTGTCCCTGGCATGGATTCGAGTACAACTTGATGAGCGGGCAATTGCTCGTTGATCCCAGTGCGCGGCTCGAACAATATCCGGTTATGCTGCGCGATGGCGAGGTTTATATTCAAGTTCCGGTGACGACGGCGCCGGTGCAATCCAAGACTGATTTGCCGGCGAATGAGTTTCTCGTTAGCGATATTCCGCCGGGGAAATCCAAGGCGGTGCAAGTGGACGGGGAAAGCGTCGCGGTGTTCAATGTGGAGGGGACTTTATTCGTGACCCAGGACGAATGCACGCACGCCGGTGGTCCGTTGAGCGAAGGCGATCTGGTCGAGTGTACGATTACGTGTCCGTTGCATGGTTCCCAATTCGATGTGGGGACCGGCAACGTCGTGCGCGGTCCAGCGAAGAAACCACTGACCCGGTATCGCGTCGCGCTGGATGGCGAGCGCGCGCGCGTGGAGCGACTGTAGTTGTCCGCGTATGACGCGGTTGTCGTTGGTGCGGGACCGAACGGACTGGCGGCGGCGATCACGCTCGCGCGCGCGGGCAAGTCGGTCTGCGTGTTCGAGGCGAACGCGACGATTGGCGGCGGCATTCGCTCCGCTGAATTGACGCTGCCCGGTTTCACGCACGATATTTGCTCGACGGTGCAGGCGCTCACCGCCGTGTCGCCGTTTTTCAAAAGTGTGCCGCTCCAAAACCTGGGGGTCGAGCTGATTTACCCGGCCGCCGCGCTCGCGCATCCGCTCGACGATGGTACGGCGGCGGTGCTCTCGCGTTCGATGGACGCGACCTGCGCGACCCTGGGTCGCGATGCGAACGCGTATCGCAATCTCATCGAGCCGCTCGTCAACGACGCGGAAAAACTCAATCACGATTTGCTCGGACCACTTCCGCTTCCCCCGCGCTATCCATTCACATTCGCACGCTTTGCGCTCCCCGCGCTTTTACCGGCGCGTGCGCTCGCCGAACTTTTCTTCGAGGAAGAACGCGCGCGCGGCTTGTTCGCCGGGATTGCCGCACACACCATGTCGCCGCTCGAAAATATCTCGACTGCCGCGTACGGACTCGCGCTCGGCATTGCGGCGCATGCGAGTGGCTGGCCCCTCGTGAAAGGCGGCTCGCAAAAGTTGGCGGATGCGCTTGGCGCGTATTTGTGTTCGCTCGGTGGCAAGATCATCACGAATCAGCGCATCGAAAAAATCGAGGAACTACCTAGCGCGCGCGCGTACCTCTTCGATGTGACGCCGCGCCAATTGCTCGAAATCGCCGGGCATCGTTTCACGTCCGGCTATCGCCGCGCGCTCGAAAAATTTCGCTACGGACCGGGTGTGTTCAAAATAGATTTCGCGCTCGACGCGCCGATTCCGTGGAAGGCAGCGGGGTGTTGCCGCGCGGGGACCGTTCACGTCGGCGGCACGCTCGCCGAGATCGCGCAATCGGAACGCGAGACGGCGGAGGGGATACCGCCGGAAAAACCGTACATGCTCGTCGTCCAGGCATCGCTATTCGATGCGACGCGCGCGCCGCGCGGCAAACATACCGTTTGGTCGTACTGTCACGTGCCGAACGGTTCGACCTTCGACATGACGGCGCGCATGATCGCGCAGATCGAACGCTTTGCGCCGGGTTTTCGCGATTGTATTCTCGCGCAACACGTGTACACGCCGGCGCTGATGGAGCAACACAACGCGAATTACATCGGCGGCGATATTTCCGGCGGCGCGCAAGATTTGTGGCAACTCTACACGCGCCCGACGTGGCGTTGGAATCCGTACACGACGCCGGCAAAAGATGTTTTCATTTGCTCGTCGTCCACACCGCCGGGCGGCGGTGTGCATGGAATGTGCGGTTATCACGCCGCGCGCGCGGCGTTACGAAGAATGTCATGACTCCCTCTCCCTGGGAGGGAGAGGGAATGATCACCACTCGACCAATTTCCAAATCTCCGTTTGTGTCTCGCCGGATTCTGCGCCGATTTCGGCAAACAGTACGGTCGCTTGTTTGAGTTGCAACATCGCTTCGGCAGATTTTCCGGCAGCGTGCAATAAATCTGCCAGGTTATTTCGCAACGCGGCTTGGCGATGACGGTCGCCCTGCGCGACGCATTGCGCAAGCGCGCGCTCGGCGAACGCGATGGCGCGCGCAAGGTTGCCGCTCGCGGCATGGGCGCGCGCCAGATTGTTTAACGCGGCGATGCGCGCGCTCGGATCGCTCAACGTTTCGGCAAGCGCGAGACTCGTTTCGAAATGTTCGCGCGCGTGATCCAACTCGCCGGCGTTCTTCGCCAGGATGCCGAGCAAATTGTGCGCGAGCGCGAGCGCGTACTCATCGTTTGCCTTTTGCGCGAGCGCGAGCGCGCGTTCCGCCAGATCCATTGCCTCTGCCTTGTCCCCAGCGCGAAAAGCCGTCCAACTCCAATCCGCGTAGATGCGCGCGTGTTCGTCGGGCGTGCTGTTGCCATTCAACGCGGTCAGCGCGTTTTGAAAATGACACACGGCAGATTCCCACTCGCCGCGCCGCGCGTACACGTTGCCGATTTTGCTTTCGACGCGCGCGTGCGGCGCGGCGCTTGCCGCCGCGTAGCTCGCGAGCGCCGCACTGAATTCGCCGAGCAACGTTCGCAGGTCGCCGATCGGTTCATGGAGTGTCGCGTCGCCGGTCAGCGCGAGCGCAGTCGTGTAGTGCGCGAGCGCTTCGCGATTGGCGAACAGGGTGCGCGCGTGATCGCCCGCGATTCTGAAATACGCGCCCGCCGATTCATTTTGCCCGGCGAGTTGCAAATGATTCGCGATGTGCGCCGCCCACGCGCCTGCGTCCTGACGATGCCGCGCGATTTGCGCGTCCGCGACGCGGCGATGCAACAAGCGTCGCCGCGCGTGCGTCAGTTGATCGTACGCGAACGCGCGCAATTTATCGTGGCTGAAATCGTACTGTGCGCCCGGCGTTTCCATTTCCTTGACCAAGCCGCGCGCGAGCAATTCTTCGAGCGCGGCAAGCGTTTCGTCTTCACTGCGCCCGCTCGCGTCGCGCAACGTGTCGAAATCGAACGAGCGCCCGATGACCGCCGCCGCGCCAAGCAATTGTTGCGCGGTCTCACTCGCCGCGTCGAGCCGCGAACGTACGAGCCGGCGAACGCTGTCCGGCAGACGCCAATCGAATTTGTCCGGCGACGCGGCGAACGCGTGAAGGTACTCGACGACAAAGAACGGCAGTCCTTCGGATTCGGTGAACAAATCCGCACTGACATTTTCCGGCAAGCCGAACGCGCGAGTCAGTTCACACACCGCCGACGCGTCGAGTCGTGTGAGCGGCAATTCAGTTGTGCGTCCCGCGCGCGCGAGTTCGGCGACGAGATGTTTGAGCGGATGCTGGGTCGGTAACTCGCGCACGGTGAGCAAGATCAGCCACCGATGTTCGCGCAAACGTCGCGCCAAAAACGCGAACAGGTCGAGCGACGCGTTGTCTGCCCAGTGTGCGTCATCCATCAGCAATACGCCGGGGCGCGTCGAGTGCAGCAGCGTATCGAGCAGGCGTGCGATGCCTTCAAAGAAACGGCTTTGCGCGCCAGGCGATTCGATTGGCGTGGTTGGCGGCGTACCGATTTCCGGCAAGAGCCGCGCGGCTTCGCTGACCCAGTGCGCGGGCAAGCGCGTCACGCGTTGCATCGCGTCGCGATTGCTCAACGCCGCGCGCAAGGCAGACAGGATCGGCGCGAACGTCAACCCGGTTTCGCCCTCGTAACAACGCGCGATCACGACCGGCGCGTTCGCATCGGCAAGAAATGTTTCGACGAGCCGCGTCTTACCGATGCCGGGTTCGCCTTCGATGAGCACGAGATGTCCGGCGGTTTGGATGGAGGCGTGAATCGCGTGGAGTGTGTCGAGTTCGTTTGTCCGACCCACGATAGGTAAGGGGGTAGGGGGGCTAGGGAGCAAGGGAGCAGATTCTTTTATTTGTGCCGCATGACTTGACTTGATCGCTTCGTACAGCCGCGTCGTTTCTTCGAGCGGCGGCACGCCGAGTTCGGCGTCGAGGACGCGCACACATTCGTTATACTGTCGCAACGCGGATTCGCGTTCGCCGGCTTTAGCGAACACGCGCATCAATTCGCGATGCGCCGGTTCGTGGAGTGGATCGAGCGCGAGCCACCGTTGCGCGTGCGCGAGCGCCGTCGCGTACTCGCCGCGCGCGCGTTGCAACTGTGCGAGTTGTTTGAGCGCGTTCGCCAATTCGCGGCGAAGTTGCTCGGTCTGGAAGAATTGCCACTCGTCGAATGCCGGCGAATCGCGCAGCGAAAACCCGGCGAGGAAATCGTCGCGATAAATTTCGACCGCGCGCGTGAGCGAATCGAGGCGCGTACCGTCGTTCGCCGGCGCGCACGACGCGAGCAGATCGCGAAACGCGCACACGTCTACGTACAGCGATGCGCGCGGGTTGAGCGCGATCACTTCGCGGTCTGTGTCGAGCCAGTCGGCGTCCACCGCGTTCAGCGCGGCGAGGGTGCGCCGCAACGCGCCGCGGGCGTGCGTCTGATCGCTCTCTTGCCAAAACCAGGTCGCGAGTGTATCGCGGCGGTGCGGCGTGCGCGTCAGTGCGAGATAAGCGAGCAAGGCGAGCGCCTTGCGCGTTTCGAAATGGACCGGTGTGTGGTCGCGTTCGAGACGCGGCGCGCCAAAAAGATGCAAGTCCAGGCGAGCCACCCCAGTTTTCCCTCCGCCGTGATTCTACCGTATCCCGCGCAAAAGCGCAATGGCTTTTGACACGCGTGATAGCGGTAGTATAATCAGGTTAGAAACTGACCACGACACCGAGATCTCAACGAGAAAAATGAACGACTTTCCTGTGTGTTCTGTGTGGTTATACCATGTCGTCGGCAGTCTGAATTTCGCAGGAGAATCACTGTGGATTTTCGATTGAACGCGCAACAAGATTTGTTCAAACGCACCGTGCGTGAGTTTGCCGAGAAACAGATCGCGCCGCGCTCGCGCGAGATTGACCAAAAGGCGCAAGGTATTCCGTCGGAAATTATTCGCGCGATGGCAGACCTGGGTCTGTTCGGCGTGACGATTCCGGAGGAGTACGGCGGCTCGGCGGTGCGCGGCGAAGAAATCATGTACGGGATGCTGGCGGTGCACGAGATCGCGCGCGCGGAACTTTCGATGTCGCTGCCGGTGTACTTGTTGCTCGCGCTCGGCTGGGGTTATCTCATCGCGCGGCACGGGAGCGCGGAACTCAAGCGCGAGGTGTTGCCGCGCGTTGCAAACGGCGAGTGGTTTCTCGGCATCGCGACGACGGAATCGCGCGGCGGGTCGGACCTCGGGAACATTCGCACGCGTGGCATACGCGACGGCGACGCGTACGTGCTCAACGGCGAAAAGTATTTTGTGAGCGGCGTCGTCGAAGCGGCACAACGGGGTGGGGGACACGTCACGCTGTTTCGCACCGCGCCAGACCTGGGCAATAAGGGGATGACGTTCGCGTATATTCCGCTTGACACGCCAGGCATCACGACCTCGAAATTGACGATGATGGGACGGATGGGACTTTCGACCGGCGTCATCGCGTATGAGAACGCGCGCGTGCCAGCCAAGTACGTGCTGGGCGAAGAGAATCGCGGTTTTTACGTGAGCATGGAAGGATTCAACGCGGCGCGCGTGCTCGTATGCGCGGCGTGTACTGGCGGCGCGGAACGCGCGCTCGAAATCACATCCGAGTACACCCAGCAACGCGAGTTGTTCGGTCAACCGCTCGCCAAGTTTGAGGGCATATCGTTTGAGATCGCGGAGGACTATGCGCGACTCGAGATGCTCAAGAATCAGTTACACAAGACGGCGTGGCTCGTGGACGAGTTCGGCAAGGACGCGCGCGCCGTGTCGCGCAAAGAGATCAACACGAACGTTGCGATTTGCAAACTGACCGCGCCGGCGCTCGGTGTGGAGATCGTCAAGCACGCGATGATGCATCACGGCGCGATGGGCTATACGATTGAGACGCCGCTCGAAATGTTGCTGCGCGGCTTGATGTCGTACGTCGTCGGCGCGGAGGGCGGCGCGAACGTGATGAAGATTATCATTGCGCGCGAGTTTATCGGCGAGGTCGCGATACCGTACAGGTGACGGCGAATGGCGGATAGCGAATGGCAAATCGAAATTGTCTGAATGGAGTACGAAGGTGAAAGGTAATTGGGTTTGGCAAATTGCGCGTTGGGTTGCGGTACTGGGTTTCTTGGCGGTGTTGCAAGCGACGCATCTGCCGGCCTCAGCACAGGGACCGGTGGTTTTGGCGGGCACGCGGATTTCAGTGACGGATGTGCGTGCGTTCAATTTCGACGAGGTCGCGCGACGAGAAGCCGCGAGTCCGCGCGTGCCGCGTGCGCCATTCGTTGCGCCGCGCATGCGCGTACCGGAGTTGACGAGCGCGAGCGCCGCGCCGCGGTTGGGCGTTCAGTTGCCCGCCATGCAACCGCGCGATGTTTCGCCGGCAATGGACAAGAATTTCCTGGGATTGGATGACAGCAACCTAACGATCCCACCGGATACGATGGGCGCGGTCGGCGTTGATCAAGTCGTGACGATGTTGAATGATCGCGTGCGGATTCACGACAAAGACGGCAACATTCTCAGTACGCTGTGGCTCGATACGTTCTGGGGCATCACCAATATGTTCGATCCGCGTATCCAGTTCGACGCGTTGAGTTATCGCTGGATCGCCGCGGCGGTACGCAATGCTGGGACGACCGCATCGCAAGTTTGCCTTGCCGCGTCGGCAACGAGCGACCCGCTGGGCAGTTGGTACAGAGCGTGTTTCACCGCGGATGGATCGGGCGTGTTGTGGGCGGACTTTCCGCAACTCGGCTACAACAAAGATTGGCTCGTGATCACGGTCAATATGTTTCCTATCGGTGCGGGAAGTCAGCGCGGTCAGGTTTACGTGTTCGACAAAGCCAGTGTGTATGCCGGTTTGTTCAACGGCTGGGTCTGGTCATTAGCGAGTATCCCGTTAGGCATGACCCCGGCGGTGACATTGGATCCGACATTTGCCACCGAAAACTTGATTCAACATTACAGCAGCGCGAGCGGTTTGATTCGCAAACACTGGGTCAACGGACCGACGAACGCGCCGGTGTTGAATCTCAACACGACGACTTTTGTCAGTTCAGTTTTAGGCGCATGGAATCCTCCTGGAGGTGAGGTACTTCCACAAGCGGGCGGTACGCGACTCATTGATATTATTGACGCGCGCATGCAGAACGCGATAGTCCGCACGGTGGATGGCGCGACGAGTTTGTGGTGTGTCCAAAATATCGAATTAGTGAATGGATCCGACCGACGATATGTCGCGCAGTGGTGGCAGTTGGATGCTGATCCCACCAATCTAGTCGTGTATCAACAAGGTCGCGTACAAGACCCAACCGCGTCGCAGACGAATGGCGGTTATCATTACGCGTACCCGTCGCTCGCCGTCAACAAGAGTGGGGACGTGCTCATCGGCGCATCGCGATTTTCGTCCGGCGCGTTTGCATCTGCCGTGTATGCGTTTCGATACGCGAGCGATCCGGCAAACACGACGCGCGATCCAGTCGTGCTCAAAGCCGGTGACGGGTATTATTTCAAGACGTTTGGCGTCGGCGAAAATCGTTGGGGCGATTTTAGTCATACGGTAGTGGATCCACTTGGCGATGTGAATTTTTGGACGGTGCAAGAGTACGCCGCGACGCCGGTTGGCACTGGCGACGGTTCGGGGCGATGGGGCACGTGGTGGGGCTTTATTCGTTTGTCCACAACAACGCCATCGGTCAACTATTTCCCAGATATTGGTGTAAACCAATAGCCCAAAACGAGAACGCGTAACGACAATTTGACAAACGAACGTCGCGGTGCTATAATCACGGATAGAGTGCGATAATATCGTACATCTTGAACCACCAATTGTCTCTCATTGTCCTATCACGCATTGAAGCGACATAGCGGTCGGCTCCACAGGCGAGCCGACCGCTTTTTTGCGCCAAATAAATTTCTTCAGGAGGCAGAAGGTGAACTGGTCAAGTATCACCACGTTTGAAGCCATGGGCGTGTGGTCGGTGTTAGGGGTCGCCATCGCCGGATTGTTGTACGCCGTGTTCCTCACGCGGCAAATCCTGCGCGCGGACCAAGGCACAGACGCGATGCGGGACATTTCCGCGCGGATCCGCCTTGGCGCAGTGACGTATTTGAATCGCCAACTGCGGACGATTGTTGTATTTATCGCTATCTTAACGCTGGCATTGTTCGCCAGCGCGGCTCTGGTGAAGGAGCTGCCCAAGTACGTGACGGATGCCGGGTTTGACGGTTGGTCTATTGCACTCGGACGCGCGGGCGCGTTTTTGATGGGTTCGTTGTTCTCGCTCGCGGTCGGGCAAATCGGGATGCGTATGGCGGTGCTGGGTAACGTCCGCGTGGCTGCCGCGGCGCGCCGCAGTTTTGGTGAAGCCCTCCGCGTTGGCTATCGCACCGGCACAATCACCGGGATGTTGACCGATGGTCTCGGTCTATTGGGCGGCACGATCATCTTTATGATGTACGGTCAAGCCGCACCCGAAGTGTTGTTGGGTTTTGGTTTTGGTGGTACGCTCATCGCGCTCTTCATGCGCGTCGGCGGCGGCATCTATACCAAAGCTGCGGATGTGGGCGCTGACCTGGTCGGCAAGGTCGAGAAAGATTTGCCCGAAGATGATCCGCGCAACGCCGCCGTCATTGCCGATCTCGTCGGCGATAACGTGGGCGATTGCGCGGGAATGGCGGCAGACGTTTTCGAAAGTTACGAAGTGACGATTGTCGCCGCGATGATTCTCGGCATTTCGATTGCAACTGCCGCTCCCATGTTCGATTTCCGCTGGATTTTGTTCCCTCTCCTCGTTCGCGCGATTGGGGTTGTCTCTTCGATCATCAGTACGTACTCGGTGCGCGTGAACAACGAACAAGAAAACGCGTTCAAGGCGATTGATCGCGGTTTTCGTTTGGCGGCGCTGATCAGCACGGTTGGCTTCTGGATGCTCGCGATGATTTACATGAACGATTGGCGCGTCGCCGCGGCGACGACGGTTGGCATTGCGCTCGCGGTACTGACCAATATTCTCACCGAACACTTTACGAGCACGGACAAGCCGCCGGTCAAAGAAATCGTTCGCGCGACCTCTGGCGGTCCGGCGACGACGATTCTCTCCGGCTTGTTCGTCGGAATGGAGTCGTCGGTGTGGGCAATCGGCGCGGTGGCGATGGCGTTGTTGGCGAGTGTGATGATCTTTCGCGGCGAAAGCGTGACGATGGTTTTGTACGGCGTCGCGTTGTGCGGCATCGGGCAACTGACGCTGACGGGCAACAACATCAGCATGGACGCGTTCGGTCCGATTGCGGACAATGCGAATGGCATTGGCGAAATGGCGCACCTCGAACCGCACGCGCGCAAGATCATGGCGGATCTCGACGCGGTGGGCAACACGACCAAGGCAGTGACCAAGGGCATCGCGATTGCGTCGGCGGTCATCGCGGCGGTCTCGTTGTTCGGCGCGTTCGGCGATACAGTGCTCGAAACGCTTCGTTCGATGAAACTCGTTACGCCGGATCATTTCGCGATCAACGTCGCCGCGCCGAACGTGTTCATCGGCATGTTGCTTGGCGGCGCGATTCCGTTTCTCTTTAGCGGCATGACGATTCGCGCGGTGGGGCGTTCGGCGAACTTGATCGTGGATGAAGTGCGACGACAATTCCGGATTCCTGGCTTGATGGAGGGCAAGGTTCAGCCGGACTATGGCAAAGCCGTTTCGATTTGCACGAACGCGGCGCAACGCGAACTGCTGGGTGTAGGTGTGCTCGCGGTGATTGCGCCGGTCGTGGTAGGGTTTATGTTGTACGAGGAGGCGCTCGGCGGATTTCTCGGCGGCGTCATCTTGTCAGGACAATTGATGGCAGTGTTTATGGCGAATGCCGGCGGCGCGTGGGACAACGCGAAAAAAGTAATCGAGGATGAGCCGCGTGATCTCGTCAACAACACCGGCAAAGGTTCGGAGCGGCACAAGGCAAGCGTCGTCGGCGATACGGTCGGTGATCCGCTCAAGGACACCTCGGGTCCGGCGCTCAATCCGTTGATCAAGGTCATCAATTTGGTCGCGGTTCTGATCGTACCGCTGGTTGTCCAAGTCTCGCATCAAACGCAAACATTCACGTGGTCGTCTCCAATCGCGATGCCGTGGACGTGGATCGCCGCCATTCTGTTGGCGGTGGCAGGTGTGGGAGTGTGGCTCTGGCGGCGCAATGGCTTGATGAATCAACGAACTGTTGTGCCCGTTACGGATGACGAGCCAATCCAGCGCCGTTCTCTCGGCGAGTAAAACCAAATCCAATCCCGAAAGTAGTACCTACCAGAATCCAGGTTTCCCCGGAAGGGAGAAACCTGGATTCTTTGTGTCTTCTCAGCCCATCCTTGCAAAGGTTACCAGTCACTTTTCGGATGAGTCACGCAACGACAACGCATTCGATTCCTAGAGAATATGCCTTCCGACCTTCGCAAGGATGAGTCACGATCCTTTTGTTTTGAGAATGACCCAAACGGGTAGAAGAATGACCCAATCAGACACAAGAAAAACCTCATTTCGTTTTGCATTTCACAATGAGATGTGGTAGAATTTAATCATTGGGTTGAGGGGAACCAATCTCCATGCAGGGTGACGTCGCTCTATGGTGGTGAAGCAAATTTGTTAACGGCCGAACAGCGTTGTTCGACCGGTTTTGCATTTTAGTGCGCCAAAAATATTTCGAGGAGGAGAATAAGAATGGAGCTTGTTTGGGTCGTTCCAGTGTCGGGCGTACTCGCGTTGGCGTTTGTTATGTATCTGGCGTGGGATGTGTTGCGTCGCGATAAGGGGACGAAGGAAATGCAAGAAGTCGCCGCGACGATTTACGAAGGCGCGGTGGCGTTCATTCGTCGGCAATACTTGACGATAGGCGTACTGGCGCTCGTTGCGGCGGTCATCATCGGCGTGTTGGTGTCGTTTGAGCAATATACCGAGACGAACGTCAAGGGTACGGAGTTAGGCATTCGAACGGCGGTCGCGTTTCTGGTGGGCGCGGCGGCGAGCGCGTTGAGCGGCATCATCGGGATGTACGTCGCGGTGCAATCGAATGTGCGCGTGGCGGGCGCGGCGCGCAAGGGTGTGTCGCCGGCGCTCACGGTCGCGTTGCGCGGCGGCGCGGTGAGCGGTTTCCTCGTCGTCGGTTTGTCGCTCATCGGCGTGTACCTGATGTTCCTCGCGTATGGTGGGTTCTCTGGACCCGAAGCCGCGCGCAATGCGCCGTTCCTCATCGTCGGCATGGGTTTTGGCGCAAGTTTCGTCGCATTGTTCGCGCAACTCGGCGGCGGCATCTACACCAAAGCCGCCGATGTCGGTTCCGATCTGGTTGGCAAAGTCGAAGCCGGTATTCCCGAAGATGATCCGCGCAATGCGGGCGTCATCGCGGATCTTGTCGGAGATAATGTGGGCGATTGCGCCGGTCGCGGCGCGGACTTGTTCGAGTCCACGGTCGCGGAAAATATCGGCGCGATGATCCTGGGTGTGGCGATTTTTACGGTGACAAAAAATGTGGATTGGATTTTCTTCCCGCTCGTTGTCCGCGCGTTCGGTCTGATCGCTTCGATTGTCGGCGTGTGGGCGACGACCTCGCTCCCCGGCATTCAACTTAGAGCGGACGAAGAACCGATGAATCCGATGCTCCGTGGCTTTGCGTTGACGGTCGTGCTGGCTGGTGTGGCGATGTACTATGTCGTGTCGCAAACGCTCCGGGTGGACATTTTCTTCTTGACGGGTATAGTGGGTTTGCTGACGAGTGTCGCGTTCTTCCTCATCACGATGTACTATACCGAGTCGCGTTGGCGACCCGTGCAGAGTATCGCCAGATCCTCGTTGCGCGGTTCGGGTCCGAACATCATCACCGGTCTCGCGGTCGGCATGGAAAACACCGCCGCACCCGTGGTGACCGTCGGCGTCGCGTTGATCGCGTCGTACTGGCTCGGCACGCAAGCCGCCGCCATGCTCAAAGTCGAACCGTACGTCGCGGGTGTGTTCGGTACCGCTGTCGCGACGATGGGGATGTTGATGCCCGCCGCGTTCATCCTTGCGATGGACACGTTCGGTCCAATCGTGGACAATGCGGGCGGCATCGTCGAAATGTCCGGCGCGCCGGAAGCAATTCGCAAGGGCACGGACGCGCTCGACGCGGCAGGCAACACGACGAAAGCGTTGACGAAAGGATACGCGATCGGTTCGGCGGCGCTCGCGGCGTTCTTGTTGTTCAGCGCCTACCTCGACAAGATCGCCGAAGTGCGCCGGGCGCAAGGCGCAAGCGAAGCGGTGATTAAAGCATCGCATGTCGTTGACCTCGGCAAAGTCGAAGTGTTTGTCGGCGCGATGCTTGGCGCGGGGTTGATCTTTCTTTTCTCGGCGCTCGCGATGCGCGCGGTGAGTGAGGTCGCCGAAAAAATCGTGGATGAAGTGCGCCGCCAATTCCGCGAGATTCCTGGGATTATGGAACGCAAGAACAAACCGGATTACGCGCGTGCGGTTGACATTACGGCGCGGGGCGCGCAGCGCGCGATGATCGCGCCGGGTTTGCTCGCCGTTTGCGTACCGATTCTCGTCGGCATCGTATTGAGAGCCGAAGCGGAAGCGGCGTTCTTGATGGTTGGCACCATCGCGGGGATCATCCTGGCGACGGTGATGAACAATGGCGGCGGCGCGTGGGACAATGCGAAAAAGTTCATCGAGTCCGGCGAATTCAAAGACGAAAAGGGCAACGTCCAAAAGAAGGGTAGCGCCGCGCACAAAGCCGCGGTCGTCGGCGACACGGTGGGCGATCCGTTCAAGGACACGGCGGGTCCCTCGCTGCACGTGTTGATCAAGTTGCTCGCGACGATCACGTTGGTGCTCGCGCCGCTGTTCATCTAATCGTGGAATAGTGCGTTGGTGTACTAGTGCGATAGTGAATGCGCCCGGCAAGCTTGCCGGGCGCATTTTTGATTTGCGAAACAAATACAAATTGCTATCGCGTCAATTCGAGCGTCAGGCGCGCTTTGACGTCGTTGTCCGCGTACAGGTTGCCGTGATGTTGATGCACCGGGTGAATCTCGGTATGCGCCAAGCGCGCGCTCTCCTCGGGCACGGTGTTGTCGCCTTTGCTCTCGGCGACAAAGCGAATGCGTTCCCAATTTCCGCTGGCGTCGCGTTCTTCCAAAATCGCGCGCGTCGGTGTTTGAATGCCGTAACCAAAAATGCAAATACTCGACACACTGCTGGTGGTTCCCAATTCATTGCGAAAGGCGAGCGCGTCACGTAAATTCGCGCGGTACTGTTCCTGGCACCACGTCTCATCGCGGTACAAATCTATCGTTTTGCCTTGTGAATCAAAAACCACGGGATAAGTGGGTAGCATCGTATAGATCGAAGGCAGACTCGCAATCGCGCGCTCGAAGGGTTCGGCGATGCCGAGGTAAAAGGGTTGTTTGCCGAACGCGGAAAAAGGTTGCAGTGTTTTCGGCATGCCGTTGTGTGTGCCGCCCATCATAATCATGCGACTGACGACGGATCGCCCATTGAGTCTCTCGACGAAATACCGCGCGATGAGACAACCCATGCTGTGCGAAATGAGCGTGATCGGTTCGCGCGCTTCTTTCACGCGCTCGCGCCACTCGGTGATCCGTTCGCTCAAATGTTGCGCCGATACGCGCAGGTCCATGCGCCAATCCCAGGGGAATTCTAAAAGGTCTTTGCCGCGTTCGTAACCCAGGTCTTCGCAGAGAAAATCGCCGAGCGCGGCGTACCGTTCCAATTTGATAAACTTGGGCAGGATGACGATTTCGGAAACGACTTGGCGCGCTTCGATGGGTTCTTTCGAGGGCCACCGATACAACTCTGGGTTGGTGAACAGGCGGGTGACGTTGGGCCAAATGCGTTCGCTACCGTGCCACAATTCCGATCCCATAAAGCCGGGCACAAAGACGATGGGGTTGCGCACCCGGCGCCGTTGAAGCATCTCGAGCGTATCTTCGCCCAGCGCCGCTTTGTAAACGAGCGTCGCATTGCCGATGCGCAGAGAATCGCCCGGGCGTAATTCGTGTTGCTCGATGCGTTGTCCTGCAAGCCAGGTTCCCGTATGGGTCGCCAAGTCCTTGATGATGAAGCGGTCTCCTTCGCGCACGATGAGCGCATGTTGATTCGCCACGCGCTCATCTTCCAGGATGACGTGCGCGTCGGACTCGCGACCAATCGTGGTGGCTTCGCCGGTCAACGTGAGCTCTTTGGTGTACGTGGGCGTGTGGATGACCAAGCGCGCCAGGGTTAGATCCGGCAATTCGACTTCGAGCGCGCTGGAGGCGAGCGCGGCGCTTAGTTCGCCGACGGTTTGGAACCTGGGTTCGTCGGGGGGTTGTGCGGTGGCAACGCGCAGGCGCAACGTTGAATTCGAAATGATGACCGTCTGCCCGACGCGCCACGGCGCGCGTTTGACCGGCTTGCCCATCAACCAGGTGCCGTTCATGCTGTCCAAGTCTTCGATTTCGAATCCGTCGTCAACGCGATGCAATCGCGCGTGGGCGCGCGAAACGCCGTGATCGCTGACGAGAATGTCATTCGCCGATGCGCGACCAATCGTCAAGTGTTCTTTGGCGACGGGATAGACCCGCGTTTGACCCGGTGGTACGGTCACGACCAGTTGATATTCTGGCATAACAACCTACCGCGCCCATCCATAAAAATTTGGTTTACTTTTCACATCAAGGGTGATATAATCGAATTGATGGTATTCTAGCATCTGGGTATCACAAAGACGTTCGCGCCACGTGATCGCCAACCATCTCGCATCAACGTGATTTTTCGTTGGTCTGCTTGTTCTCACGTTTGTTTGGAGAATCGGAAATTCGTATGCCACTAGAACTGGAGCACGGAATCGGTCCGTACCGAGTTGTCAGTCAGCTCGGACGGGGCGGTATGGCGACGGTATACAAAGCATATCAGCCCGCGCTGGATCGTCATGTCGCGCTCAAAGTTCTCAATGCGGACCTTCAAGCGAATCCGGATTTTGTGACGCGCTTCAAGCGCGAAGCCAAGATCATTGCCAAGCTCGATCACCCCAATATCATCCCCGTCTACGACATTGAATTGTTCGATGGTGTGCTGTGTCTCGTCATGCGCTACATCGAAGGCATCTCGCTGCGCGAAGCGTTGAATCGCATCAAGAAACCGATCGCGATGCCGGCGATCTTGCAGATCATGCGTCCGATCACGGATGCGCTCGCGTACGCGCATCAAAAGAGCGTGCTTCACCGCGATGTCAAGCCGTCCAACATTATGCTGGGAAACGACGGCAATGTTTACCTGATGGATTTTGGGCTAGCCGTAACGACAACCGAGAGTGAAATGAACTTGTCGAAAGGGTTAGTGCTAGGCACACCATACTACGTTTCACCCGAACAAGTCAAGGGGGAGTCCCTCGATCAGCGGACGGACATCTATTCGCTGGGTATTGTCTTGTTCGAGTTGTTGACTGGCAAATTGCCGTTCACCGGCGATACGTACGATATCGTCGTCTATCATCAAATTTTTTCACTGCCGCCCGCACCCAGTTCGCTGAACCCAGGGATTACGCCAGGGGTCGAGCAAGTGGTGCTCAGGGCTTTGGCGAAAGAAAAGAGCGACCGGTTTTTCAACGCGGCGGAAATGCGTCAGGCGTTAGAAAGCGCGGGGCAAGGGAATGGCAAAATGCTCAAACCGTTCCCCGTTGCGGAAGCGAATCGCCCCCTCGCGCCGGTTTTGGAAGACCAACTCACGCAGAGTCATCCCCCGGTCGTACCCGCGCGCCAACGTTGGTCGGCTAGCGGATATTTGCTCGTGTTGGCAATCATCGTCCTCGTAGTTGAAGTGATGCTTTTGGTTCCGACGATTCGAACGGCACTGCGCGACGCGCTCAGCGCCTTTGAGACGTCGAGTGATCAAGGCGGCGATGCGGCGCGCATCATCATCGGCACGGTCTCGGCGTACATCGCTACGTTGAGCAGCCAAATCATCTTGAAGCGTTTGCGGCGACGATTGACGGGTGTCGCGTTCGCTTTGGCGATTGCGTTTGGCATCACGTTGATCATCGCGCTGGCGCTTGCGTTTCTGGTGCTCTTGCTTCTCAAAGTCTTGTAGGTGGAACACCGAATTCATTTGTGGATTTCGTAAGGACGGTGATCGTTGCCGTCCTTTTTGTTTTGACGGAACGCAGTCTCCAACGATTCCTTCTGGGCAGTTTTTATTGGGACGCGGATGAACGCGGACGAACGCGGATAAAAATTCTTGACGAACAGGCAGGGGAAATGAAAAGACCTTGGAGGGGAAAGGGCGAAGGTCTTGCCGATAACTACCTATAAAATCACTTCAAGGGGTAAGTTGAAGCAGGGAAGAATCCCTCTCCCCTGCTCCTCTGCTCTCTACGTTATTTCTTCTCCACCTTCACCGCGCACACTTTCAGTTCCGGTATCTTCGCAATCGGGTCCACCGCGGTGTTTGTCAACGCATTCGTCAGCGCTTCGGCGTAGTGGAACGTCATGAACACGACGCCTCGCCCGATGCGGTCGGTGACCCAGGCGCGCGCTTCAACCTGCCCGCGTCGCGAGGAAATGTGCAACCAATCGCCATCGCTGACGCCCATTTGCGCCGCATCGTCTGGGTTTAACTCGACGCGTTCTTCCGGCGCGAGTTGTTCCAGACCTGGGACGCGCCGCGTCATCGCGCCGGTGTGATAGTGTTGCAGGATGCGCCCGGTCGTCAATGTGAACGGGAACGCTGCGTCCGGATTTTCCGCCGGTTCTTGATGCTCGACCGGCGAGAACAAGCCCTTGCCGCGCGTGAACTTTTCCGTGTGCAGAATCGGCGTGCCGGGATGATCCTTGTTCGGGATGGGCCATTGCAAGCCCTTTGCGTCAAGCCGCGCGTACGTCACGCCCGCGTACTGCGGCGTGAGTGACGCGATCTCGTTCATAATGTCTTCGGCAGATGTGAAATCGAAACCGGTTTGCGCGCCCATGCGTTTCGCCGCATCGCACACGATCTCCCAATCGGTGCGACATTCGCCGACCGGTTCAATCGCTTTGCGGACGCGCTGGATGCGCCGCTCGGTGTTGCTGAACGTGCCGTCCTTTTCCGCGAACGATGCGGCGGGCAGGACGACATCCGCAAGTTGTGCGGTCTCGGTCATGAACAGTTCTTGCACGACGAGGAAATCGAGATGCTTGAGTGAGTCAACGACGTGTTGGGAATCCGGGTCGCTCATCGCCACGTTTTCTCCGACGATCCACATTGCTTTCACATCGCTACGATGTGCCGCATTGAGCATCTCGCCGACCGTTAAACCCGGCTTGGATGGTAATTTCACTCCCCATGCTTTTTCGAACTTGTCGCGCGCGGCATCGTCCGCGACGCGCTGATAACCCGTATAGAAATTCGGCAACGCGCCGACATCGCACGACCCTTGCACGTTGTTCTGTCCGCGCAACGGATTGACGCCCGACCCAGGTTTGCCGAGATTGCCGGTGAGCATCGCGAGGTTGGCAATCGAGAGCACGTTGTTGTGCCCGGTCGTGTGTTGCGTGATACCCATCGCGTAAAAGATCGCACTGGGTTTGTTGCCGGCGTACAAGCTCGCCGCCGTGAACAGATCGTCCACCGCGATGCCGGTGATTTCGCTCACGCGCGCGGGCGTGTACGTGGCGATGACCTTGCGCCATTCGTCGAATCCTTCCGTGCGATTCGCGATGAATTCTGTATCTGCGAGACCTTCTTGCAAAATAATGTGCGCCAACCCGTTGAGCAGCGCGATGTCTGTCCCAGGTCGCTGACGGATGTACAGCGTCGCGATGTTCGCGAGATCAATCGCGCGCGGATCCGCGACGATGAGTTTCGCGCCGTTGCGCACGGCGCGGCGAATGCGCGTGCCGATAACCGGATGTTGCTCGGTCGTGTTCGACCCAATTACAAGCATCGTCTTGCAATTATCCAAATCCGCGATATTGTTCGTCATCGCGCCAGAACCAAATGAGGTAGCCAGACCGGTTACCGTGCTGGCATGTCAGAGACGGGCGCAGTGATCAACGCTGTTCGTCCCCATCACGGCGCGCGTAAATTTCTGGAATAGATAATTTTCTTCGTTCGTCGCCTTGGCGGATGCAAGAAACGCGAATTCGTCGCCCTTGTGCCGAGATAATTTTTCCGCGACGAGCGTTAACGCCTCGTCCCAGGTCGCCTCGACAAATGCGCCGTCTTTTTTGATGAGCGGTTTCGTCAAGCGATCTTTGTGATGGATGAACTCGTACCCGTAGCGACCTTTGACGCAGAGTGCCATACCGTTGACGGGGGCATGACGATTTGACGTGACCTTGACGACCTTGCCGTTGCGAACGTTCAAATCGAATTGGCAGCCGACGCCGCAGTACGTGCAAGTCGTCGTCACCTTTTTCATTTGATAATCGCGACCCTTACCGCGCGAGGTCTTGTCGGTGAGCGCGCCGGTCGGGCAGTACGCCGCGCACGCGCCGCACGATTCGCACCCAGCTTCAAGCATCGTTACATCCGCACCCGCGACGATCTTGTCGTTAAAGCCGCGATTCGAAACGCCCCACACGTTGCGCCCTTGAATTTCGGCGCACGCACGCACGCAGCGCGTACACAAAATACATTTGTTGAAATCGGTAAAGACGAACGGATTCGGGTCTGCGCCGGGAACGTAGCTATGGCGTTTGCCTTTGTGCGAGGTCCACGGCACTTGATATTCGTACACCGCGTTTTGCAATTCGCACGCGCCGTCCGATTCGCAGATCATACAATCGTTCGGATGATCGGTCAGCAACATTTCGAGAATGAATTTGCGCTCGGCGATCACTTGCGGTGTGTCGGTATGCACGACCATGCCTTCGCTGACTGGCAAGGTGCAGGACGCGATGAGTCCGCGCATCTTTTCGACTTGTACGACGCACATGCGGCACGCGCCGACCGGCGAAAGGTCAGCGTGATGGCACAGTGTGGGAATGTTGATGCCATTCGCGCGCGCCGCGTCGAGAACGCTCATTCCTTCTTTGGCTTGAACGGCTTGACCGTTAATCGTTAGGTTTACGGGCATTCGACTTCCTCCAAGTATCAGTCAGTACGATAGTATTTCAAATGGGACGCAGATTGCCGCAGACGAACGCAGATGAAAAAATCATTTTGGTGAAAGCGATTCATGTATGATTATTTGAGCCATGCTGCAGTCTTGCGTTCGTTGTCGTACGCCTTGTGGCGAAATTCTGCTTTAGGTCCAAAATTGAGTAGCAGTCCCACTTCGTAGGGCGTTGCTCGCAAATAATTCAAGAGTTGCGCTTCATGGTCTTCGGAAATTGCCTTTGTCGCTTTGAGTTCAACAATTACTGCATTATCAACGAGCAAATCAGCAAAATATTCTCCGACGATTTCTCCGGCGTAACTCCCATCAATCTTGGCTTGTTGTTCTACGCGTAATCCTGCACATCGCAATTCTAGTGCCATGGCATATTCGTACACTTTTTCCAAAACTCCATAACCGAGTGTGTGATATACTTTTTTGAAAAAAACCGACAGAATCTTTTCGGTGATTGCCTTGTGCTTGAACGTCGCGGTTTCAGTCATTTCGTTACTCCAGAAACGAATTTATCTGCGTTTGTCTGCGTTTGTCCGCGTCCAATTACAAACCACCCCCATAAACAATCCCCATCTGCGCGCCCACGTACGTGAGCCAAATCCAATCGTTCGCATTCTTGATTTGAATACCGCGAATATCTGTCACACCAATCAGCAAATCGGATGCGACGAACAACAGTCCGCCGATTGCCATCAACCAAAATCCGCCGCCCCGTGCGAGGGCGAGTGCGAATGCGAACGCCGCCATCGTGCCAACAATCATTGCGTACACTAACGCGCCGAGATTGATTACCGCACCTTTTTGTGGATTGCGAATCCAGAACCGCCACGCGAAAATTGTGAATGAACAGTAAAACAGCAAGCCAACGACCATTCCAACTACCGCGCTATCGAACGATTGCGCTAGCGTACTCACGAATGCTGTGATATACAGCGCGTGCGCGATGCCGAACGCGATCATCCCGCCGATCAACGGACTGGGCAACGCGATCAGTCGTGCTAGGATCACATCGCCGAGAAACGAGGCGAGCATTCCGAACGCGACCCACTGCGCGTACGGCGTGTGCGTTGCGCCAAGCCAGCTTGCCAACGCGGCGATGACGAGCGAAAAACTGAGCGTCATCCGCATCGGGCGCGATAAGCGTCCGTTAGTCTTCATTTCCGGTGGGTCACGCCAGGGACCGAGAATGCCGATGAGAAAGAGCACGAACGGGATAAGCCACAACAATAGCATCAACTATTGAAACTCCCAGTAGTTGCGCCTTGAATGAATAACTATTTCTGATTCCACTTTTCGAGTCATTAGTGCGTCTATTGTTCTTCCGGCTGTGTCATGCCATTCGCCTACACTGTGTCAAGGACGGTCATTTCTTCTTTGGCTTGAACGGCTTGACTGTTAATCGTTAGCCTTACAGGTATTCGATTTCCTCAGTATCATTCGGTACATTATCAATCCAAATTGGACGCTATCTAATCATGACAGCAACTACAATTCCCGCTAGAATATTTACAACAAACGCGACAAGTATACCCACAATCCAAATCTCGCGCGTTTTTTCGAGCCGGGCAATCACTTCTTGCTGGTGACCAATTGCAAAAAAAGCCAAAGGAAAATATTGTTTCAGATGTTTAAGAAGCCGATCAAAAATCGCCATAACCAAAATGAGAACGATACATACAATGATAATAGTTTGCACAGTGTGTAAGATATCCGAGACATTGGTGAAGTCACGCAACGTGCTAAGAAGGAGAGCATTCATCTTTTCACCAAGATCTTGCGACTGAATTGCTTTTTCTATGCGCTGAGCATATGTCATACCTGGTAAAAGGTCTGGGTTGATATTTACACCAACCCTCGAAGCGTACAAATAATACCCTATTGTCCACATTAGCACGAAGGAAGCCAGTAAGGTAATTAGAGTGATAAGCCCACGAGGTCGACGATCTAAAATGATGGATTTGGCAAACCAAGGGTATTCTTGATCCAAAGATCGGAGGTGTTGACTAAAGGCATGGACGATACCTCCAACCTTATTTGATGGTCCACACACATCAATAATTATATTACCGGAAGTATCTAGTTCTATTTCTACTTTGCGGTTGTCTTTGCTCAATCGGGCGATTTTCAACCCTTCAATTTTATCAGGTGGTGTATTTGGGTATGCGAGTAACTGATCAAGATCATGAAATTGAAACAACTTACCTTGACTCAAAAACGTATGATAGGTAACGGGCTCTGCTACTTCACCAATTTTCTTGTTTTCAAAGATCTCACAAGTTTTGATGGCAACGTCTAATTGTTTGAGATGTTCTGCCTTGACCACATATCCATCGGGGTTCAATTCTTCAACAAGTCTCGTGAAGTTACCGACATATTCTCTGATTTTGGACATTTGATTTTCCTAATCGCGCCGCCGCGCAACGCATCACGCAATACGCAATACGCATCACATTTCACCTCGCGCGGCGACGCAACTATCGCACCATTGCACTATCGCACTATCGCACTATCGCACTATCGCACCATCCAACTATCACAACTTTCCTGTCAACTTCGCCCACATGATTTTCTTCTTCATCTCCTGAATCGCGAACGTCGGCGAAATTTTCTTCGGGCATTCCTCGGTGCAGTTGAAGAGCGTGTGGCACCGGAACACACCTTCTTCGCTCGCGACGATTTTCAAGCGTTCGAGTTCGCCTTCGTCGCGCGAGTCCGCGACGAAACGATACATCTTGCCGAGCGCGGCGGGACCCAGGTATTCCTTGTCCCACCAATCGAGCGAGCACGACGAGTGACAGCACGCGCACAAAATGCAATCAATGTACTCGTCAATCTTTTTGCGGTCGGCGATGGATTGGACGCGTTCCTTTCCCGAAGGGGGCGGATTCTTCATTGAGATGAGGTACGGGCGCACGCGTTCGTACTTGTCCCAGAACGTCGTCATGTCCACGACCAAATCTTTCAGCACCGGCAAGTGTGGCAGGGGTTCGATGAGTACTTCGTTGCCGAGCGTCGAGAGCTGCGTTTCGCACGCGAGCCGGTTTTTGCCGTTGATGTGCATCCCGCAACTGCCGCACACCGCGCTGCGGCACGATGCGCGAAACGCGAGCGACTTGTCCACATTGTCGAGCAGGTGGTACAACGCCATCAACACCGTTTGCCCGGGTTCCGGCTGAATCTCGTACGTCTGATATTTGGGCGCGGTGTCCAGGTCGGGGTCGCGCCGGTAGATGGTGAGTTTGATCGAGTTGGTCATCTTTGGCTCCGGTTATTGGTAAATGGTAATTGGTGATTACCAATTACCATTTACTATTTACTTTTCTCTAGTATTTGCGTTCCTCCGGCTGCCACTTGGTCAGCACAACCGGTTCGTAATCGAGACGCGCGCCGTCGGGCGTGTAATGCGCGAGCGTGTGCTTCATCCAGTTCACATCATCGCGCGTTTTGAAATCGAGCCGCGAGTGCGCGCCACGCGATTCTTGTCGTGCGACCGCGCCCGCCGCGATGGATTCTGCCGCGTCGAGCATGCCGCCCAGTTCAATCGTGCGCAACAAATCGAGATTGAACTTGCGATTCTTGGCATCCACGCCGATGTGACGAAAGCGTACGCGCAATTCCTGAATCGTTGCGAGCGCTTCACGCATGGCTTTCTCTTCGCGGAAAATACCGATCTTGTCCGTCATCGTTTGCGCCATCGCGTCGCGCAGAGTCACGAGTCGTTCCTTGCCGTCTGACTTTAACAACGCGTCCACTTCCGCCGACGTTTTCTGCGCGGCGTCGTTGAGCACGGCTTCTTTGATCGCGCTCGCTTTGCCCTGCACGAACTTGCCTGCCGCCGCGCCGGCGCGCTGACCCATCACGACGCATTCGAGCAGACTGTTGCCGCCGAGACGATTCGCCCCGTGCACACTGACCGACGCGCACTCACCGGCTGCGAACGCGCCGGGCAAGATCGTTGCGCCGTCTTTGTCGGTGTCAATGCCGCCCATGATAAAATGCTGGCCGGGTTGCACGGGCACCGGATTTTCGATGCAGTCAATTCCCAGGAAACTGATCGCGAGGTCGCGAATGCCGGGCAAGCGTTCCAAAATTTTCTCGCGACCCAGGTGGCGCAAGTCGAGATGCACGCATCCGCCGCCATCCGGGAATCCGCGCCCCTCGTTGATTTCGATTTGAATCGAACGCGACACGATGTCGCGCGGCGCGAGTTCCATCGCCTTGGGCGCGTACTTTTGCATAAAGCGCTCGCCTTGATTGTTGACGAGATAGCCGCCTTCGCCGCGCGCGCCTTCGGTCATCAAAATGTTCGTGCCGACGATGGTCGTCGGGTGAAATTGGATGAACTCCATATCTTTCAGCGGAATGCCGGCTTTGTACGCGACACCGAGACAATAGCCGGTGGACTGCATCGCGTTCGACGTGCGTTTGTAAATGCGTCCCGCGCCGCCAGTCGCAAACACAACCGCATCCGCCGCGAATGGCGCGATTTCGCCGGTCTGTAAATTCAGCGCGACCAAGCCGTGATTCATCATCCCATCGTTCGCGAGCGAGAGCGCCGCCCATTCGTTGTAGACCTTGACCTTGTGCTTGACCGCTTGCTCGTTGAGCGTGTGCAAAATGTAGAGACCGGTCTTGTCCGCCGCGTAACACGTGCGCGGATAACCCGCGCCGCCGAACGGGCGTTGCGCGATGCGACCATCCTCGGTGCGACTGAATGGTACGCCCCAATGTTCGAGTTCGTAAATGCGTTTGGGCGCGTCGGTCGTCATAATTTCCGCGCAATCTTGGTCGGCTAAAAAGTCCGAACCCTTGATCGTGTCGTACGCGTGTTTCGCCGGTGAATCATCCTTGCATTCCGGCATGTTGGCGAGCGCGGCGTTGACGCCGCCCTGCGCCGCGCCCGAGTGCGATCGCACCGGATAGAGCAGTGAAAGCACGGCGGTGTCCACGCCCATCATCGCGGTTTCAACCGCCGCGCGTAAACCGGCGAGACCGCCGCCGATGACAATGACTTGATGTTTGAACATGGCGATCTCCTTATTTCGTCACAAAGAACATCAATGCGTACGCGCCCCAGCCCGCAAAGCCGAGCAGGACGATCCACATCAATGCGGTGAGCGCGCGCCGTTTGTTTTCGTCCACGACAAAATCGAATAGCACATTGCGTACGCCGTTGAGTCCGTGATACAAACCGAACACGAGCAAGCCGCTGTCAATGATCAGGTACAACACGCTTTTGAAACGCGCGGCGACGCCGAAAAAATTAATGCTGAGATTTTCGTCTACGTAATGCAGCACGGCGAGGTGCGTGCCGAGAAGAACGACGAGCAGGACGGCGGTGATGCGTTGCCAAATCCACGCCCACACGCCTTGCGGGGTTGCAGATTGTGTCGTCATGGATTTACCCTCCAACAATGTGGGGCCACGCGATGCCAAACGCGAGGACGAATGGAATGATCGCGATTGCCATCATTCCGATAAAGATTTCTTTTTGATGCTTGACGCCATAACCGAGATCGAACAGCACAATGCGGATGCCGTTCAAGCCATGAATCAGAATCGCGGCGATTAAAACCATTTCGCCCAAGATGAACATTGGCGCTTTGAGAAATTTCATCGCGGCGTCAAAATTTGCCGCGCCGCCGACGACGGTCGAAATAACGATAATGTGCATCAACAAATAAAATGCAATCGCCAACCCGGTGAGGCGATGCAACCAAAATGCCCACACTCCCAACCCGCGCCCGGGATAGATTTGATGTTTGGTCAATCGCATGTGTTTTCCTCCTACATTACGACGTTCAGTCTTTGAATGCTTGGCGCATCAGGATGAATCCCCAAATGATCCAGATAAACCCGAACGAGATCAACACGCGAAAAACGAGTTCGACGAGCTGAAGATCCAAAACGTACAGAGAGAACACGACGGTCTCGACAAGACTGGACAAACCGATAATCACGAGACCGATCAGCAGAATCCGCAATCCGCGCGCCAGTTGTCCGCCGATCTGCGGACGCGCCACGTACACGATAATCGTCGCGAGCACCAGAACGAAATCCAGAACAAAAGTCGCAAATTGCAGAGGAGTCACCGTATCCTCCAGACTAGTCCACGACAATCGTGTTGAACTTGCACACGCTCATACAAATGCCGCAACTTTCGCACAACTCGGGATTGATCCAATGCACTTTTTGTTTTTCACCGCTGATCGCTTTCGACGGGCAGTTGCGCGCGCAGACCATACAACCGGGACAGTCGTCGGTGATGCGGTACGTGATGAGTTTGCGGCACACCTTCGCCGGACATTTCTTGTCCTTGATGTGCGCTTCGTACTCGTGGCGGAAATGTTTGATCGTCGTAAGCACCGGGTTCGGCGCGCCCTGACCTAGCCCGCACAGACTTCCGGCGACGATGTACTTGGACAAACTTTCGAGTCGTTCGATGTCGCCCTCTTCGCCTTCACCTTCGCAGATGCGCGTGAGGATTTCGAGGATGCGCCGCGTGCCGATGCGGCACGGCACGCACTTGCCGCACGATTCATCCTGGGTAAAATCCATAAAGAATCGCGCAATGTCCACCATGCACGTGCCTTCGTCCATCACGACGAGTCCGCCCGACCCCATGATCGAACCGATCGCGCCCAGGTTTTCGTAATCCATCGGCGTTTCGAGCAGATGTTCCGGAATGCACCCGCCCATCGGTCCGCCGGTTTGAATCGCCTTGAATTTCTTGCCATCCTTGATGCCGCCCGCCACTTCGTACACCACTTCGCCGAGCGTAATGCCGAGCGGCACTTCGATCAACCCGGTGCGGACGACATCGCCAGCGAGCGTAAACGTTTTCGTGCCCTTGTTCTTTTCGTTGCCGAATTGCGTAAACCATTCCGCGCCGTTGCGAATAATGTTGCCAACATTCGCGAGCGTTTCGACGTTGTTGATGATGGTCGGCTTGCCCCAGAGTCCGGCAACGGCGGGGAAGGGCGGACGTGGACGCGGCTCGCCGCGCTTGCCTTCGATGGACGCCATCAGCGCGGTCTCTTCGCCGCAGACGAACGCGCCCGCGCCGATCCGCACTTCGATGTCAAAGCTAAAAGTGGAACCCAGGATATTTTTGCCGAGCAAACCCAGTTCGCGCGCCTGTTTGATCGCGAGTTGAATGCGTTTGACCGCGATCGGATATTCGGCGCGGCAGTAGATATAACCCTGGTGCGCGCCGAACGCATAGCCCGCGATGATCATGCCTTCGAGGACCGCGTGCGGATCGTTCTCCAACACACTGCGGTTCATAAACGCACCGGGGTCGCCTTCGTCCGCGTTGCAGATCATGTACTTGACGTCCGATTGTTGCGCCGCCGCGAACTCCCACTTTTTCGCGGCAGGAAAACCCGCGCCGCCGCGTCCGCGCAAACCGGATTTCAACACTTCGTCAATCACTTGACGCGGCGTCATCGTTGTTAATGCTTTCAACAGCGCGGTGTATCCATCCTCGGCGATGTAATCGTAGACGTCTTCCGGATCAATGACGCCACACCGCGCAAGAATCACGCGTTTTTCTTTCGGCGTTGGCGGACGAATTTCAGAATCTTGTGCGGCTGAGGCGTGCGCCAATCGTTCCGCGCGCTTGGGCAGGGCTTGTTCCTTGATCGTTTTCAAATCGTCCAAAGTGGTGACAGGCATAGGATATTCCTTGTCGTTCCTTGTGTAGGGGTGACCCTTGTGGTCGCCCGCTCGTGGTCGCCTGGGCAACCACAAGGGTTGCCCCTACCGATTCTCGATTTTCTCGTACTTGCGGAGCACGGTAATGATCTTGTCCGGCGCGTTGCGACCGTGCAGATTGCTGTCCACCATCACCGCCGGCGCTTGCGAACACGCGCCGAGACAGCGGCACGGTTCGAGCGTGAACTTTTTATCGGGCGTCGTTTCGCCGAGTTTCACACCCAGGATTTGTTCCGCTTTCTCGATCAGCATTTCCGCGCCGCCGACGTAACAAGCCGTGCCCAGACAGAACGCGATGCGATGTTTGCCGCGCGGTTTCATCGTGAAGAACGAGTAAAAGGTGACGACGCCGTATACGTCTTTGAGCGGTACGCGTAATTTTTCCGCGAGGTAATTTTGCATCGGTCGCGAGATGTGACCGATCTCCGCTTGAATCTCGTTGAGGATGACCATCATCGAGCCGGGTTTCTTGGAATGCTCGGCGATGATCGCATCCATTTTGGCGCGTTGTTCGGGGATGATGACCGGATCGTCTTCCGCCGGGGTGAGCGCGGGCGCGAGCGGTACGGAACGCAAATCACGTGAACGCATTTCTGCTCCTTGAAAAGAGTCTCACTGAAATCAAATCGCGGGACATGCCGAACGAGTCAGGATAGACGTTGAACGATAGATGGTACAGGCGGGGAAAGGCAAAGTGGGGCGAAGGCGAACACAGGTGCTAATTTCAAGCCGCATTGCTTGTTCCTCATCCTGCGCCAACCGAGCGCGTGGAAAATGGCGTCATCGCTGGCTACCGATTGAAAAGTATACGGGGCACAAGTCCAAATCGAGTCCAAGCGCGGTCAAAGAGGAGTCAGTCTATTTGCAGACTTGCGGTAGATTGAGGAGACACGTTCCCGCGTGTTGCGGCGCGAAAGTTGCCAACGCGAATCCGTTGTGCTCATCCGTCAACCAGATTTTGCCATCTGCTCCGGTTGTGATGCTATGTCCTAAATTGTAAAGTAATTGGCAGACTAACGGGCAGAATTCGGTGAGTGTGCCATCGGTTTTGATTTGGGCAAGTGTGTACCAAAAACGATACTGCGAGATTGCCCAAAGATTACCGTCAGCACCGGTGGCGATGGCGCGAATCGGGCTTACTGGTCCAAATCTAGCATAACTTCCATCGGGGTAAACTTTGGTATAGTAACTCGTCGCGCAGTACGGGACACAAGCCACGTCTTCGGTGAACCAAATATTTCCGTCAGATCCAGCCACGATGTCTCGCAAATACGCGGTCGTTGCAAGTGGGAATTCGGTAATCGTTCCACTTGGAGTGACGCGACCGATCTTGCGCGCGGTAACGTCTCCGTTTTCCAGGAACCATAAATTTCCAGCATGTCCCGCCACGATGTTTGTTGAATTGCTCGACGAAGTTGGAATGGGGAATTGTCCCGAAACAACTCCATCGATTCCGATCCGCAGAATTTGATTGCCGGTGGATTCCGTGATCCAAAGATTGCCATCAGGACCGAGCGTGATGCCGAATGGTTTTTCGTTTCCGTTGGGCAGCGCAAATTCGGTGAGCAAACCCGCTGGCGTTATTCTAGCAATCGTGGGATCGCCCGAGCGGGTGAACCAGATAGTTCCATCCGGTGCGGAGACCATTCGGATGGGTTTGCCGGTAATCGGAAATTCGGTGACGATTCCGTCGCGGGTTGCTTTGGCAATCCGGTACTCGGTTGCATATTTGATGCTTTCGAAAAACCAGGTGTTGCCATCGGGTCCAGGGATTAAACCAAACGCGTCCGTCACATCTTGGTTGGAGAGTCGAAACCGGGTCAGGCAAATTACCGGTGTGGCTGAGGGGTGTGCCGATACAGAAGAAGACGAAATCAAAATCAGTGCGATAGTCGTCACGATTATTTGCCATCTTGGGAATCGTTCGTGAACGCGCACGTGTATCCTCCGCTCGCGCAATCGTGCGAAATGTGGTCAATCCCAGTCGTCCGTATTTTACCACAGAGCACACAGATCAAAAAATGTGAAACTCGGTGCGATGCCTTTAACAAAGAATGGTTGAGCCAAGAAAAAATCCAGGTTTCTTCGAGAAACCTGGATTTTGACGTTGGCAATTTCTCACCACAACGCGAGTTGCCGCGCGGGTGCGCGACCGTTCAGCAAAACGAATGGCGCGGCGCGACTGGCGTCTGCGCCAACGCGCGCGAGTTGCTCAATCGCGTGAAAAGGAAGAGCGCGCCGCGTCGCGAGGATGCGCGAAACCGAGCGCGGTCCGATACCCGGAATCCGCAACAGTTGCTCGCGACTCGCGCGGTTCAACTCGATGGGGAAAAACTCGGGGTGCTTGATCGCCCACATCGTCTTGGGATCGGATTCGACCGGCAGATTGCCGCTCGCGTCGAACACCAAATCGTCAAAGGTAAATCCGTACTGACGAAAGAGGAAATCGGTTTGATACAACCGATTCTCGCGCACGAGCGGAGTCGGCGCGCGATTTTCGAGCGGCGTGTTTTCAATCGGCTGGAACGCAGAAAAGTACACGCGCGCCATTTGCAAATCGCGATAAAGCATCGTCGTACGCGTGAGAATGTCGCGGTCGTGTTCGTCCGCCGCGCCGACGACGAATTGCGTCGTCATCGTTTTGCCCGCGAGCGCGGGATTGTTCGCGATCAACTTGCGCGCGATCTGGAGCGGCGCGAGCAATTCTTCGGTGTAGCGTTTGGTCGAGGACAATTTATTGAGATGCTCGGACGAAGGCGCTTCGAGGTTGACCGATACGCGGTCGGCGAGTTGGAGCGCGCGTTCGATCGTGGCGGCTTCCGCGCCAGGCATCAACTTTAAATGCAAGTAGCCGCGAAATTCGTACTTGCCGCGCAACAGTTCCGCGGTCGCCAACATACGCTCCATCGTGCGCGTGCCGCCGCCGACCACTCCGCTCGAAATAAAAATCGCTTCGGCGAGCCGTGCGCGATGAATCTGATCGAAGGTTTCCGCAAGTTCATCCGGCTTGAACGTCGCGCGTTGGACATCGCGCCCGCGTCGCGTCGCGCAGTAAAAGCAATCTTTCTCGCACGCGTTCGACTGCAAGATTTTCAGCATCTTGACGGTCTTGCCGTCGGGACGCACCGCCGGATAAATCCACCGCCCGATGTCATCGCGCACGCGCGTCTGACCCTCGCCACATTTGCCGCACGCGAGGTCGGCTTGCGCGCCGGAACCGAGCAGATCGAGTTTCGCTTGCGTGTCCATCGTTTGCTATTATACAGAACGTCCGTTCGTGTGTCAATGATTTATCAAACGAAAACAAGCCCAAAATGCGGTGGACTATGGCGGTTGACAAATCTAGTAACTTGTTTTATAGTTTTCCGCGATACTGCAAATCGAGGCATTTGAATGTCGGTCCGCCACGCCGTTTTGGGATTGCTCGCTCAACGCCCGCGCCACGGGTACGAATTGCGCGCGGCGTTTCAAGCCGTTGTCGGCGGCGAGGAGAATTGGGAGGTCAAGCCGGCGCAGATTTATACAACGTTGATGCGCTTGGAGCAGAGCGGCTTGGTGGTTGAAGATTCGGTTGGGCAAGATGCGGGACCTGAAAAACGCATTTATGCGCTCACGCCCGCCGGACGCAAAACACTGCGCGAGTGGTTTGCCTGCGGTAGCGCCCCCGAACATCAGCGCGACGAGTTCTTTATCAAATTGATGATCGGTCTTGTCTCCGAGGTCGCCGAGCCGGACAAACTGATTCAGACTCAACGCGCGTATCTTTTCCGCGAATTGCACGCGGTCACCGAGCAACGTCATCGCGCAAATCCGCGAATGGAACTGGCGAAAATCTTGTTGCTCGACAAAGTGGTCATGCACTTGGAAGCCGATTTGCGCTGGCTCGATATGACCGAAGCCCGGCTCGATGAAATTCAACGGCAGCCGCTCCCGGAGCCGGAAACCAAACCCAGGGGCAGACCCAAGAAAATTTAAGATTTCAGATTTTTGATTTTCGATTTGAAAATCAGAAATCAGAAATCGAAAATCAAAAATCGCAAATTGCAAATAGGAGTCAGAATGTCCATTATTCAAGCGGAGAATCTAACCAAAGTGTACGGCACGGGCGATACAACGGTGACCGCGCTCAATCGCGTAAGCATCCAGGTCAATGCCGGCGAATTCGTCGCGGTGATGGGACCGAGCGGGTGCGGCAAATCCACCTTGTTGCATTTGCTCGGCGGATTGGATCGTCCGACGAATGGCATTGTCACGATTGATGGACAGCCACTCAGCAAGTTGTCCGACAACGCGCTCTCGCAACTGCGCCGACGTAAAATTGGTTACGTGTTCCAATTCTTCAACCTTATTCCGATTTTGTCGGCGGTCGAGAATGCCGCGCTGCCGCTCACGCTCGATGGCGTGAATTCCGCCCAGTCGAAACAAAAAGCAATTGATTGGCTAACCAAGGTTGGACTCGGTAGTCGGCTACGCAACAATCCCGATCAATTGTCCGCAGGACAGCAACAACGCGTCGCCATCGCGCGCGCGCTCATCACCGAACCCGCGCTTGTTCTTGCGGACGAACCGACCGGCAACCTCGATACAAAATCGTCGGATGAAATCGCCGTACTGTTGAAGCAGGTCGCCAAAGAGTGGGGACGCGCTGTGTTGATGGTCACACACGATCCACGCATCGCCGCGTACGCGGACCGCATCATTTTTCTCAAAGACGGTACGGTGGTGAACGAGACGCTATTGGAAGCTGCGCGCACGGACAACGTGGAACGAGTCGCGGCTCAGGTCAAAGCGATGGCGTGATGGCGAATCGCCAATGGCGAATGGCGAATAGCCGATGGCGAAGGCAGTATCCTATCAGCCATCAGCTATCAGCCCTTTGCTATCAGCTTAAAATGTGAGGGTTAGATGAATCTGCAAATAACTTTGGCGGCTCGATATCTCTGGGGACGCAAACTTCGGACCTTTCTCACCACGCTCGCCATCGTCATCGGTGTGATGGTGATTTTCGGAACGGGCATTTACTTGCCGTCATTTATGGACGCGTTTCAAAAAAGTTTGCTCTCCGCGTCCCGTCAAGCTGATGTAATGATTACGCACAAGACTGGCGAATCCTTCTCCGCGACCACGCTGAACAAAATAAAAACTATTAATGGGATTGTCGTCATCGCCGGTTCGATTGAGCGCGTCATCAATCTTCCGCCGAACTTTTACGGCAAGAACTCGACGGTCACTGCGGTGTCACTGGTCGGCATCGATCCGACGATTGCGCCAGACCTTCACGACTATCGAATCACCCAGGGTCGTTTTCTGAAACAAGGCGATGGCAACGTCGCCGTGATTTCGGAACGGCTCGCCGATTCGTTGGGCGGGAAATTGAACGACACGATCAAAGTACCGACCACCCAGGGCGTCGTCAAGTTGACGATTGTCGGTCTAATGCCAGGACGCGCACTCGTCGGCAATGAGCAGGTGCTTGTCACGCTTACCCAAGCACAAAAACTGCTCGATACGCCTGGACGCATCAATGTCATCGAAGCGAATCTCACGACCAAGGACAAGGCGGAAAGCGAAGCCGTCGTCAATACAATCAAAGCGCAACTGGGGAACACGTTTACGCTGGGCGGGCTATCGAGCGGTTCGGAATTCCTCGGCGCGATGCAGATGGGGCAAATCATATTCAATCTCTTCGGCTTTCTCACACTGGCAATGGGCGGGTTCATCATCTTTAACACCTTCCGAACGATTGTCGCCGAGCGGCGTCACGACATTGGCATGTTGCGCGCGATTGGCGCGGATCGCGCGGCGATCATCGGGCTTGTGCTTACCGAAGGATTGGTGCAAGGCGTGATCGGCACGGCGATTGGCATTGGGTTGGGTTACCTGCTCGGCATTGTCATCACCGCTGGGACAGCCCCGATTATGAAACAATTCATGAACATGGAATTGACTACCGTCATTGATCCGTCGCTGGTCGTCGTTTCGATTGTCCTGGGTGTTGGCGTCACGCTGTTCGCCGGATTGTTGCCCGCGCTCAGCGCAAGCCGCGTCACGCCAATTGAAGCATTGCGTCCATCACTCAGCGACGTGATGCAACGCATCAGCCGCGTTGGCACGATTGTCGGCGCGGTGATGATCGTCGTCGCGCTAGCGGGATTGCTGATGGGCAATTTCGCGCTCGTCGCGCTGGGTGGTTTTCTGTTTTTCGTCGGCTTGGTGCTCATCGCGCCCGCCTTGGTCAGACCGATTACGAATTTGTTTGGCGTTTTGCTCGCGTTGGTTTTTGCGCGTGAAGGCACCGGCGAACTCGCGCAAGGCAATCTCACGCGCCAACCAGGTCGCGCGGCGATCACCGCGAGCGCGACAATGATCGGTCTTGCGATTGTCGTCGGCGCGGGTGGAATGATGTTCAGTCTCACCGGCACCGTGATGGACCTGTTTAGCAAAACGATGGGCAGTGACTATTTGCTCATCCCGCCATCCATTGCTATTTGGAAAGGCGATGTCGGCGCGAGCGAAGGACTCAAGGGCAAGATTCGTTCGATTCCCGGCGTCGGCGCGGTCAATTCGTTGCGGTACGCTCAATCGTCGCTTCAATCCGTCTCGCTAAAAACCGGCGCGGGCGAGACCGCGATTTCTGTCCTAGGAATCGACCCGGTCGAGTACCCGAAAATTTCGGGAATGGATTTCCAAAAAGGCAACGCGCAAGACGCGTACAACGCCCTCGGCGCGGACGAGCGCAATGTCATCGTCAATGGCATCCTCGCCGCGAGCGCGAATCTTAACGTTGGCGACGTCATCCCTCTGGCGACGCCGTCGGGACAACAAGATTATCGCATCGTTGCGATTGGCAGCGATGTATTGAGCTACAAGATCAACACTGCATACATCTCGCAAGCGAATATGAAATTGGATTTCAACAAGAGCGAGGACATTTTGTACCAAGTCAATCTTGCGCCTGGCGCAGCCCCAGCCCTGGCAGAGCAATGGCTCAATCAAATCGTCGCCGACTATCCGCAATTCCGTTTGGTCGCGGGGCGCGAGTACACAGCAGAATTCGCCCAACAGTACGACGCGATCTTTGTGGGATTTTACGTTCTACTTGGCGTGTTGGCGTTCCCATCATTGATTGCGATCCTCAACACGCTGGCGATTGGCGTGATCGAGCGCACGCGCGAAATCGGCATGTTGCGCGCGATTGGCGCGACGCGCGGGCAGGTGTGGCGAACGATTGTTGCCGAGGCGCTTTTGCTCGCGGGGATCGGCACGGCGTTCGGCATCCTGGCTGGGCTGTATCTCAGTTACGTGTTCGTTCAGGGTATCGGCGCGAGCGGCATTTTCAAGATGGAGTACTCGTTCCCCAGCGCCGGAGTTCTCGCGGCAATCGCGGCGGGGCTGATCTTTGGCGTGCTCGCCGCGCTATTGCCGGCGCGCCAAGCGTCAGGTATGGAAATCATAAAGGCGTTGCGGTACGAATGAATAAAAAAACCTTGCGAAGGCGCGTAGCGTAAACCTTCGCAAGGTTTTTTATTCGTCATCCTCTTCAAAACCAAACTCGTCGAAATCATCTTTTTCGTCGTCAAGGTCAGCCAACGCGGATTCATCCGGCATCCTGTCGGCAGGATCGAACGGTGGCGCGTTCGGATCGTGGCGCGGCGGTGTGGACGGCGGCTTGATCGGTCGCGTCCAAAGATGCATCTTGGCGATTTCGTCCGCATGTTTCGGAAATCGTTTCAATTCCTTTTTCACCCAGTCGGATAACTCGCCCGGCTTGCCGTCGTCCAGATCCAAAAAACTCCAATCCACCGGTGTTTTCGTTAGCGGTTGTTCTGTTTCTGCCGGCATTGCTTCGCCGAACAGCGCGGCAAGGTTCGCATCAATCACCGGTTGCCATTTGGAAATTTTCCCATTCTTGGCGATGCGTTCGCGCGTGAGTCGAATAATTTCTTCCTGGGTCGGCGCGGTCGGATCAATAGATAGCATCATCCGTTTGTAGCGCGCGCCGTCGCCGGCGGGTGGAATCCACGGAATGCGATGCGCGTTATCGCGCCACCAGCGCACCTCGGCGAGCAATCGGCGCGCGTCCGCTTGATCGAAACGCGAACACAGTTCCAGCAACACTTCGCACGCGTCGGCAAAGAAACCCACGTCGGCGTACTGTTTGCCGATCCAAAATAACGCGTGGTATGGATCGTTTGTCTTTTTGACTGCTTGCACGAATGGCGTCCATGCATAATCGGTGCACTCTTCATCGCCGAGGCAATATGCTTCGAGCAACAGCATGTGTCCTTGATGCAGCAATTTTGCCACGTCGCGCGGACCAGTGCGTTCGATCTTGTATCCTTTAGTGTACTCGCGATGCCAACCCTCCCAGCGGCTCATAAACCGAAATGAGAGCGCAAGTCGGCGGCGTTGTTGATGTGGACGATCATCCCATTCGTCAATGTTGCGCTGGACTGCCACGCGATTGTCGTAGATCGTCCACTCGTCGCAAAACAATTCGTAAACCAGGTCGCTCGCTTCGCGACAATCGGGGAAGAGCGCCAGCACATCGAAACACCGCGCGGCGGCATCGGCTTGACCGCAATACCACTGTCCTTCCTCACGCGCTTGCTGAAGCATCTTGGGAACATAGTCGGGATAGGTCATCAATTTCCTCGCGAAGGTTGTGAATCTTTGCAGGAGCTTTTAACTCCGCATGCGATTCTGCCCAAAGGTGATTGGCAGTTGTTGAACCCGATTATAACATCGGTCCTTTTCAAGTCAAGGTTATTGATGAACGAATTTTCTTGACCGTTTACCAAAAGAATTGCCGGTCGAACTACCCGACGCGCTAAATCGCGTTCACCTCTTCCTCTATCGCGCGGACGAGTTGGCGAAGCACAATCGAACGAGTCCGCTGATCTATAACGTCGCACATCAAGGCATTACACTTTTGTGCGGCTTGGGCGAAAACACGACGGGTCGGATAATTGCCGGGACAATCGCTCGGCGTCTTGCAGATTCATCATAAATTGTTTATAATGCCCATCGTGATGGTTCATATCGCGCGACGGGTCGTATCGGTAGAGTGATTTCAAAAATCGCTTGTTCCGGCTTTGCCGATGGCAACGCACTCGGGCGGGAACAAACGATTTTTTTGTTGTATTGTGGTAGGGAGGAATGTCGCCATGTCTGCAAGCAATCCGTTAGAATCCAACCCCGATGAAGGATATTGGCGCGCGTTGATGGGCGATGCCAAGCCCGCCAGTGTGCCAGCCGAGTCGCCGCCCGCGTTGCCACCGAGTGAATCGGGTTGGGCGCTCGCCGAAAAAAGTTACACGCAGGGCGATACGCTTGAACTGCGCGTCGTCGGCTACAATCGCGGTGGATTGCTCGTAGACTTGGGCGGCTTGCACGGCTTTGTGCCCGCCTCGCAACTCGCGGCATTTCCGCGCAACGTGTCCGAGGAAGCCCGCGCGCAAGAGTTGGCGCGCTATGTCAACAATTCGATGCGGCTCAAGGTCATCGAGTTCGAGCGCACGCGCAATCGGTTGATCCTATCCGAGCGCATCGTCAATCCGCCGATCTCGCGCGCCGAGCAATTGCTCGCCGCGATTCAGCCGGAGCAAACGCGCAAGGGGGTCGTCCGCAACGTCACCGATTTCGGCGCGTTCATTGATCTCGGCGGTGTCGAAGGACTCGTCCACGTTTCCGAATTGTCGTGGGAGTACGTCAAGCATCCGCGCGATTTGCTCGCGCCCGGACAAGAGATCGAAGTGTATGTGCTCGACGTGAATCGTGAACTAAAACGAATCGCCTGTTCACTGAAACGACTCAAACCGAATCCGTGGCAAGACCTCGCCGCGAACGTCAAGCCGGGCGACTGGGTCAACGGCAAAGTCACGAGCGTGGTGCCGTTCGGCGCGTTCGTTCGTTTGGGCAATGGCGTCGAAGGACTGGTGCACGCGTCCGAACTTGCGGAGGGACGCTTCTTGCATCCGCGCGATGTGGTGCAAGAGGGGCAAGAAGTCAACGTGCGCGTGCTCGAAATTGACGCGTTCCAAAAACGGATCAAGTTGAGTTTGCGGAAAAATGATGGCGCAACCCAGAGCAAGTTCGCGGACGAAATGATGCCACCGCCGCCGGACGCGGGGTACTGGAAAAGTCTCGCCGATTCCGGCGTGGAATGAATTGGGTAGACAAGTGTGTAGGTAGACAAGTATGCAAGTAGACAAGTAAACAAGTAAACAAGACTATTGATCGGGTTACTTGTTTACGTGTTTACCTGTCTACCTGGTTAGTCATACAAAACATGCCACCGAAACGAACCAAGTCGGACGAAAAGAAAACATTTTGGACGCGCGCGCGCGAACGATTCACACCACGCCTGCAACGCGAACTCGCGGGCATTGTGTTTCTCGCGGTCGGCGTATTCACCGGCGCAAGTTTATTCCGGTTGGCGTTCGGTTTCGTCGGCGACCTGTGGGCGGACTTGTTGTGGAAGATGTTCGGCTGGGGCGCGTACGCATTGCCGGTGATCGCGTTCGGCGCGAGCGTCTTGTTGTTGCGGCGCGGCACGAACTTGATCGTCGGCGTTGCCTGGGGTCGCGTATTCGCGTTCGAACTGTTTTGCGCGGCGATGATCGCGTTGACGCATTTGCTTACGCCCGCGGTGAACGCGGGCGTTCTCGCGGAAAAAGGTCTGGGTGGTGGCTTTGTCGGATACGCGCTCAGTAGTCCTATCGCGAACGCGCTCGGCGCGACCGGCGGCGCGATGGTGTTGATCGCGATCGCGCTGTTGACTCTGCCGGCGGTGATTGGGATGAGCGCGACGCGTTTGCACGCGTGGAGCGATGCGCTCGCCGCGCGCGCGAACATCACCCCGCGCGCGAGACCGGTCGTGCGACCCAGTGTGGCACCGGTCGAAGAGAAAATAAAACCGGAAAAATCCAGGGTCGAACCCGCGCCGCGCATTCATCCGCCTACGCCCGCCGACGCGCCGCGTCCCGTGTTCGGCAAACCGATTCAGCCGCGTTTGCCGCTCAAGCCCGTCGCGCCGCAACTGGTTCTCTCGCCGCGCAGTCGGGCGCGCCGCCGCGGCAATCTGCTCCCGCCGATTGATCTGCTCGACGCGTCGAACGAGAGCAAGTACGGCGAGACGGACGCGAATCGCAAAGCGCGGCTCATCGAAGAGACGCTCGACAACTTTGGCATTCCCGCCAAGGTCGTCGAAATCAACGCGGGTCCCACGATCACGCAATTCGGTTTGGAACCTGGGTTCGTCGAACGACGCGGCACGGATGGCGTCGTGCGCCAACGTAAAGTGTCGGTCAATCGCATCGCGAGTTTGCAACACGATTTGGAACTCGCGCTTGCCGCCGCGCCGATTCGCATTGAAACGCCGGTGCCGGGTCGCGCGATTGTCGGCATCGAAGTGCCGAACCATTCCGTGTCGCTCGTGTCGCTGCGCGGCATCGTCGAGAGCGAGGCGTTCAAGAAAAAGAAATCGTCGCTGCGCATCGCGCTCGGACGCGATGTGTCCGGTGGTTCGACTGTCGCCGATTTGCAATCCATGCCACACTTACTCATCGCGGGTGCGACCGGTTCCGGCAAGTCGGTGTGCGTCAACACGATTATCGCGTGCTTGTTGATGAACAATTCACCGGACGATTTGCGCTTTGTGATGGTGGATCCGAAACGCGTCGAGTTGACCGCGTACAACGGCATTCCGCACTTGCTCGGTCCGGTCATTACGAACATGCAAGAGGTGGTGCCGGCGTTGCGCTGGGTCGTGCGCGAGATGGATGCGCGGTTCACGTTGTTCGCGAAAGAACGCGTCCGTAATATCGAAGCGTTCAACGACAAAATGGAAAAAGAGAACGGCGAGAACCGGATGCCATACCTCATCGCGTTGATTGACGAGTTGGCGGACTTGATGCTCGCCGCGCCGGACGAAACCGAAAAATTATTGACGCGTCTCGCACAGATGGCGCGCGCGACCGGCATTCACTTGGTCATCGCGACGCAACGTCCGTCGGTGGATGTCGTGACCGGGTTGATCAAAGCGAATTTTCCATCGCGTATTTCGTTCGCGGTCACGAGTAGTGTGGATTCGCGCGTCGTGCTCGATACGACCGGCGCGGAGAAATTGCTGGGCAAGGGCGATATGCTTTACATGGCGAGCGATTCGTCGAAACTATCGCGCTTGCAGGGTTGTTTCGTGTCGGACGATGAAATCGCGCGCGTCGTGCATTTCTGGCGCGAGAAAGCGATCACCGATATGCGTGACGTGCCGCAGGATGCGCCCTGGAAGGCGATGGGCGATGGCAAGGACGGCGGCGATGAGGCGCTCATCGAGCAGGCGATTGACATCGCGCAACAGTTCGACCGGACTTCGATTTCGTTTTTGCAACGCAAGCTGGGTATCGGCTATCCGCGTGCCGCGCGGTTGATGGATCAACTCGAAGATCGCGGCATCGTGGGACCGGATGAAGGCGGCGGCAAACCGCGCGCGGTGTTGATTCACGACGGAGACATCAAAGAGTTCGAGGCGGAGGAACCGCCGAAGAAGAAAAAATAGAATTGCCTCATCCCCATCCCCCGTCCTTCGGACACCCCCTTCCCCCTCTCCTGAACAAACTTCGTTCAGGAGAGGGGGAAGGGGGCAGGGGGTTAGGGGTGAGGTCAGGAGGATGTATGGCACGACCAGTCCAGAACAGAGAAGAAAAGAAAGCCAAGAAAGACGTAATCGAGGCGGAAGGCGTCATCACCGAGGCGCTGCCCAACGCGATGTTTCGCGTGCAATTGGAAAGCGGGCACTCGGTGTTGGCGCACATTTCCGGCAAAATGCGAATGTACTATATTCGTATTCTGCTGGGCGACCGCGTGACGGTGGAACTCTCGCCGTACGATTTGACGCGCGGACGCATCACGTATCGTTTCAAGAAATAGTCGTAACGTTTTGGATGTGACCTCGCGGGTGAAGTGTGGCGATGACAACGGGTACGATTGATCCACGCACCATTCGCAAGTCGCCCATCGCCGGGAAATGGTATCCCGGCAAGCCGGACGAGTTGCAGGCAACGGTTGACGATTATCTTGCGCGCGCCGAAAGGATTTCAACTGACGACGAACTGATTGCGCTCATTTCTCCTCATGCCGGTTATCCGTACTCTGGGCAGACTGCCGCGCACGCGTATCGTCAACTTGAACAACACCAGTATGACGCCGTCGTGTTGCTCGGTCCGAGCCATTACGACGATTTTGGCGCGGTTGCCGTAACCACGAAAAAATTTTACTGGACCCCCTTGGGCGAAATCGAACTCGATCAAGATTTCATTACGAAATTATCTCGCCAAATTGCCTTGACGCCGGTCGAACGCGACCGCGAACACTCGCTCGAAATTCAGATTCCCTTTTTGCAACGGATGCTCCTCAATTTCAAACTTGTGCCGTTGATGTTGTCCATGCCGTTCTACATCGTCGGCGCGCGCGCGCTGGAGACGTGCACGCTACTTGCCAATGCGCTCGCCGAGCTGGCGCGCGAGCGGCGCGTTCTCTTCGTCGCGAGTTCGGATCTGTCGCACTTGCCCGATTATCACGCGGTCAAAAAATTCGACGCGCGCACCGAAGAATTGATCGCCGCGTTCGATATTCCTGGGTTGGCGGACTATGCGTGGCAGACCGGCGAGTGCCGCGCTTGCGGCGACGCGCCGATCATCACGACGTTGCTCGCGGCGAAAGCGCTCGGCGCAGACCGCGTGCGTGTGTTGCACCGCACCAACTCTGGCGACGTGACCGGCGAACGCGAGCACGCCGACTATGTCGTCGGGTACTTGGCGGCGGCAGCGTACAAAAGTAAAAAATAAAAAGGCAAATATGGAAATGGGCATTGCGTAAAAAGAACGATTCGAGTATCATCCAGTCGGGACTCACCCTCCCGACTTTTTGATTTTTATGAAATACGCGCAAATCGTCGTCAACACGCCGCTGGGCGTCACCCAATCACGCGAAGAAAATGTGCCGCTCGCCGAATCACTCCGCGAGCGCACATTTACGTACGCGATTCCCGAGCGCCTCGCGGACAAGCTCGCACTGGGACAACTGGTCTGGGTACCGTTTAATGTGCGTCGCCTGCAAGGTGTCGTCATCGCGTTCAGCGATTCGTCGCCCGTGGCTGAAACCAAGGACGTTGACGAGATCGTTGACCCGCGCCCTTTCCTCTCCGAAATCCATCTCGACCTCGCGCGATGGATCGCGCGCGAATATCTCTGCTCGCTCAACGATGCGATTCAACTGATGCTTCCGCTCGGCGTCGAGCAAACGCCGAAAATTCTCCTCGCGCTCACCGGCAAATCACTAGGTGAAGACCTTACCGAAAAGCAAGCCGCGTTCATGGCGTTATTTGAAAATAAACCGGAAATCGAACTGGGCAATGTCCCGCGCGATTTACGCGGCACGGTTGATAGTCTCGTGCGTCACGAAATCATCAGCAAGCGCACCGTCATCCCACCGCCGCGCGCAAAACCGCGCCGCGTCAAATCAGTACGTTTGGTCAACGCCGATGCGCTGGCATTGCAGGGTCCCAAAGAATTGTCGGGACGTTATCGCGCGATTGTTGATTTTCTCAAAAACGAAGATGGCGCGATCTGGGTCAGCGCCGTGTACGCGAATACAGATTGCACGCTCGCGCATCTGCGCCGCTTGGAAACGTTGGGCGTCGTCGCGCTCGAAGAAGAAGAGGTCATGCGCGATTCGCTCGCCGGACGCGTGTTCGATGTTGTCGAGCCGCCGATGCTCACGACGGAACAACAAGCCGCGTGGGAGGCGATTGAATTCGGAATTCGGAATGAGCAGACGCCTACTACCTTTTTGCTTCATGGCGTTACCGGCTCAGGCAAGACGGAAATTTACTTACGCGCGCTTGATGAAATTCTCGCGCAGGGCAAGCAAGGTCTTGCCCTCGTGCCGGAAATTTCGCTGACGCCGCAGACGATTCGCCGGTTTGGCGCGCGTTTTCCCAATCGAATCGCGGTCGTGCACTCGAAACTTTCCGAGGGCGAACGCTACGACACGTGGCGACGTTGCCGCGACGGCTTGGTGGACATTGTGATTGGCGCGCGCTCGGCGCTCTTTGCGCCATTGCCGCGCCTCGGCTTGATCGTACTCGATGAAGAACACGATCCCGCGTTCAAACAAGAAACGGTTCCGCATTATCACGCGCGCGAAACCGCAATCGAACTCGCGCGGCGCGTCGGTGCGTGCGTGATTCTCGGTAGCGCGACGCCCGATCTCGAAACGTACTATCGCGCGACCCGCGGCGAAATCAAATTGCTCGAGATGCCGCAACGCGTGATGGGACACGCCCAAGTTATCGCGAACGAAATCACCAATTACCAATTACCGAAAAGAAAGCTCGCGCTCCATAAATTGGATGACGAACACGCCGACGCGCGTTATCTCGATTTGCCGCCGATTGACATCGTGGACTTGCGCGCTGAACTAAAAGCGGGCAATCGTTCGATGTTCTCACGCGCGCTGCAACGCGAAATGACGCGCGTGCTCGCGGCGAAAGAGCAAGTGATTCTCTTTCTCAATCGGCGCGGCTCGGCGACGTTCGTGCTTTGCCGCGATTGCGGGAACGTGTTCAAGTGCAAACGTTGCAATAATCCGATGACGTACCACGGCGTCGGCGATTCACTCATTTGCCATCACTGCAATCGGCGCGACCGCGTGCCGACCCAGTGTCCGGTTTGTAAAAGCGCGCGCATTCGCTATTTCGGTGTGGGCACGGAAAAAGTCGAACAAGAAATCCAGAATTTGTTCCCGCAGGCGAAAACACTACGGTGGGATTTCGACGTGACGCGCGGCAAGGAATCGCACGAAGAGATTCTCGAAAATTTTGTTCAGCGTCGCGCGGACATTTTGGTCGGCACGCAAATGATCGCGAAAGGATTGGACTTGCCGTTCGTGACGCTCGTCGGCGTGATCAGCGCGGACACCGCGCTCAATTTGCCGGATTTTCGTTCGACCGAGCGCACGTTTCAATTGTTGACCCAGGTTGCCGGACGCGCGGGGCGCAGCATTCTGGGCGGCAAAGTGATCGTGCAGACGTACAACCCGGACCATTACGCGATTCAAGCTGCATCGCATCACGACTATCGCGCGTTTTACGAACGCGAGATTGCGTTCCGCCGCGAGCAAGGTTATCCGCCGTTCAATCGTTTGATTCGCTTGGTCTTGACGCATCCGAACGCGAAACAAGCGCAAGCCGAATCGGCGCGCGTGCACCGCGCGCTCGCGACGCGTATCGCGCAACGCGGCTTGCCCGCGCTCGATCTCATCGGACCCGCGCCGGCGTTTTTCGCGAAAGAGCGCGGACAATTCCGTTATCAAATCCTGGTGCGCGGTCGAGAACCGCACGCGCTCGTGGCAGACATTGCGCTGCCGTTCGGCTGGCGCGTGGATGTGGACCCGGTGAGTGTGTTGTAAAGGAGTGATATGCAACCAACCGATACGCGAGATTATCTCGCCATCATACAGAATGGACTAATGCCGATGGCGACGCGACCGCAAAAGGTCGTCATCGTCGGCGCAGGCATGGCGGGCTTGACCGCGGCGTACGAATTGCAACGCGCCGGGCACGAGCCGCTCGTCCTCGAAGCGCAACCGCGCGTCGGCGGGCGCATCTACACGTTGCGCGAACCGTTCAGCGATGGGCTGTACGCCGAAGCCGGCGCGATGCGTATTCCCAGGGTGCACGACTTGACGATGGCATACATCGAAAAATTCCAACTCGAGTATTCGCCGTTCACGATGGGCAACGCGAACGCGTACTATTTCATCAATGGACGACGGACGCGCGTGTCCGAAGCGAAGGCGAACCCGGACGGGCTGGGTTTCGCGGTCGCCGCGCACGAACGCGGTAAATCGTACGCGCAGTTGTGGGAGGAAGCGATTCAACCCATCGTGAAAAAGTTGGAAAGCGGCGGCGCGCACGCGTGGGACGAAATCGTCGCCGAGTACGACGAATTTTCGATCCGCGAATTTTTGGAATCGCGCAAATGGTCGGAAGGCGCGATCGAGATGTACGGTTTGCTCGCGGATCAAGAAGCGATTATGAACACATCGTTCCTCGAACTATTGCGCGAAGAGGTCGGCAATTATTACACGAACATGATCGAATTGGATGGCGGGATGGACCATTTGCCGCGCGCATTCATGCCGGCGCTGCGTAGCCGCATTCGTTTCGGCGCGAAGATGATCGCGCTGGATCAAGCGCCGACCTCGGTGACGATTCACTACGAGACGGCGGCAGGGCGCATGGCGGCGACCGGTGATTACGCGATCATCACCGCGCCGTTCCCAGTTTTGCGCCACATCGAAGTGCTCAAGCCGTTCTCGCGCGCCAAGCAACGCGCGATTCGCCAAGCGCATTACGACGCGTCCGCGAAAATCCTATTTCAATGCCGACGACGATTCTGGGAAGAAGATGACGGCATCTTCGGCGGCGGTACGATCAGCGATTTGCCGGTGCGCGTGATGTACTATCCCGATCACCATCGCGAGACCGGGCGTGGCGTCATGCTCGCGAGTTATACCTGGGGCGAAGACGCGGAACGTTGGGCGTCGCTCTCGCCGCGCGACCGCATCGAGCAGGCGCTCGAAGATGTCGCGCAGATTCATCCGCAGATCACGACCGAATTCGAAGTGGGCGTATCGCACGTGTGGCACAACGCGGAATTCGCGGCAGGCGCATTCGCGTTATTCGACCCAGGTCAACAGACCTTGCTCTACAACGCGATCATCGCGCCGGAAGGACGCATCCATTTTGCGGGCGAGCACGCGTCGCTCGCGCACGCGTGGATCCAAGGCGCGATTGAATCGGGGTTGCGCGCCGCTAGAGAAATTCATCGCGCGAGTTTTGGCAACGAATGAGGGAGCGAATAAACGCAATACCGCAAAACTCACTTTTTGTCATTCTGAGGAGCGGCTCTTGAAAACACGCAACCAAGTGAATTCAAACAAGCGACGAAGAATCTCGCCAGTTGCTTGAGCGATCCTTCGCTTCGCTCAGGATGACAAAGCGAG